>CASDVD010000025.1 GCA_949284155.1 uncultured bacterium
CAGGAAATTTTATAATCATTACCGACTTTGGTAACTTTCCTTTCTGTATAGTAATTTTTATATTTTCTCATTTTTGCAAGATTTGCGCCGATTCTCATCTGTTCTGCATATTTTTTCATATTTGTATCTGCTTTAACTTTTGTTCCGTCCGGTTTCACAACGATTCTTATTATTTTTGCATCCGGAGAGTAGAAATTAATTATATCTTCTTTGTAATTATTAGCGGAATCTATATATTTTGAAAAAAATGAGAGTGCCTGATCTGCGCTGACAGATGCATTTGCTGACAATCCAATTATTAATGAGCATAGTGTAATAAAAATTTTTTTCATCTCTTTCTCCTTAGTCTCCAGTATAAATTAGTTTTTGTAAAAGTATATTGTCCGGATTAATAAAAAGTTTTCTTTTATATAGTATAGAACGATTTTATTTCAAATTTGTTCATGTTTGTTCACGTTTATTTAATGAAATTGTTCAACACTGAATATAGTTCTTCTTTTTCTTCATTATCCAGCTCAACGAGCGGACGTCTGACATAATTTTTTATTAATCCCATTTTTTCCAAACATTGTTTTACCGGTACAGGATTTGGCGCCATAAATATTTTTTTGAACAGAGGGTACAATTTTAAATGAAGCTCTGTTGCCTCGGCAATACGTCCGGATTTAAACAGATTTATCATTGATTTCATTTCCCTGCCTATAATATGTGACGCTACGCTGATTACCCCATATGCGCCTACCGACATCATTGGAAGAGTCAAGCTATCATCACCAGAATAAATCATAAAATCTTCCGGGCAGCATCTTCTTGTTTCTGTAATTATGTCCATATTAGGTATACTTTGTTTTACGGCAAAAATATTTTTATATTTTTCAGCTAATTGGCCGATAGTTTCCGGATTCATTGTAATACCGGTTCTTCCCGGAATATTATATAAAATTATAGGCAAGTCTGTTGACTGGGCGATTGTGCCAAAATGTTCAATAAGACCTTTTTGTGAAGGTTTATTGTAATAAGGTACTACAGAAAGAATCGCATCAGCCCCTGCTTCTTTTGCATTTTTTGTTGCTTGTACAGCAGTAATTGTACAATTTGAGCCTGCACCCATAATAAGTTTACATCTGCCTGATGCTTTTTCTTTTACAAATTTAAAAATTTCAACTTCTTCATCATGCGTTAAAGTCGGAGATTCGCCTGTTGTTCCGGCAACTAAGATAGCATCTGTTCCTGTGTCAATCAGGTGATTCACCAGTTTTTCCAATGAAGTGAAGTCTATTTTTCTGTCTTCATTCATCGGTGTTACCATAGCTGTAATTATTTCACCGGCATCAAAACGCATTGTCATATAACAGTCTCCTTTATGAGTTTAGTATATATTTTAGTATAGTTTAATAGAAAAAACTTTTGCAAGAAAATTTTTGCAAGAACTATTGAGTTTATTATGCATTAGCGAAGTTTTCCTGAGTTTGTAATTCGCTGCTTTCCAAATCGGATTTAACATATTTATATCCGTTCATTATTGCAATTTCTTTTCCCCATACCTCAATCAGTTGTTCTTCAGGTAATGTATAAGAAATCGGTTTTCCTATTTTTACAATGAGTTTTCCCTTAAAAGGAATCCAGTTATATTTTTCACAGCCTGTTATAGATACCGGCAAAATATCCCATTTTGCAGCTTTGGCTATTACTGCAAAACCCTTATTTATTTTTTCTATAGTTTTATTTTTTCTGATTCCTCCTTGCGGAAAAATGCCCAGATACCATTTTGATTTAAAAATATCTTTAACGGTTTTTATTGTTGATACTTCCAGTTTTTCTCTGTTTACGGCAAACGCACCGAGGTAATCCATCATAAAAGTCATAAATGCATTTTGTTCAAATAATTCTTTTTTTGCCATATATGCGATTGGTTTTTTGAGTGCAGCCGATACAATAAACGGATCAAAATATGATATATGATTTGCAGCAGCAATAAATTTTGTGTCTTTAGGTATGTTTTCTCTGCCATGTACTTCGTATCTGTAAAATATTGTAAAGATAGGTATTGCTACAGTGTAAATCCAGAATAACTGGAAACATCTTCTGATTGTATTAAATTCATTTGTATATCTGCGTGCATAATTCTTTTTCATATTTACCCCCAGACTGATTATTGCTTTAGGCTTCGGCCAGTTTATAGTTTTTGCCCGTTAAACTGGAGATGGAAGAGCACCACTGGCTCATCATATCATCTATATTGTCGCTATAGGGAATTAATTTTCCGATTTTTATTACCAGCTCTTCGCTAAAAGGCCATTTGGGATTTTTGTCGGAACCGATAATTGCTATTGGTAATATATCTGATTTTGTAACCTTAGCAAATGTGGCAAAGCCTTTTGTTATTTTTTCTACTTTTTCAGAAGCATCTCTGGTACCTTGGGGAAATATACCCAAAGTCCAGTCTGTATTTTTTATGGACAATGCTGTTTTTATTGTGGACACAGCTACTTTATCTCTTTTTACTGAGAATGCTCCGCAAAAATCCATCAATGTACGGGAAAAGAATTTTTCAAAAAGTTCTTCTTTTGCCATAAATGCAATGGGAATATTCAGGGCAAAAGGCAGAATGAAGGGATCTTTACCTGATATATGATTTGCTGCTACTAAGAAACGTGAATCTTTCGGAATATTTTCTTTGCCTTCTACTTTAAAATTGTACAAACATTTGATATAGCTCCCGAATACGCAGTTGCATACCAAAAATTGAAAAAATTTGCGGAAGGTATTGTACTCCTCTTCCCCTCTTTTTGAAAATCTGTTCATTAGAAACTTTCTATATTTATTAGTACTTTTATAATTATCTTAGCAGAAATAAGTGTAAAAAAACAATTTTTACGGCAAAGAATCGTACACTTTTCTTACTTCTTGAATATCCTGCCACATTAGCCACTTGGGGCTTCCTTTTTTCCGGGAATCGTTTCTCAGAAGATATGAGGGATGAAAAATAGGCATCATTTTAGCTCCATAAGGGCCGTTAAACCACTTCCCTCTTATTCTTGTTATTCCTGAGGCTTCTTTTATAAATGATTGTGCAGCAACTGCTCCGCATAACAGTATAATTCTCGGTTGCAGTGTTTTTATCTGAAAATCAAGATATTCTCTGCAAGCTTCTTTTTCTTCCGGCAGAGGATTTCTGTTTTTCGGCGGTCTGCATTTTAATGTATTGCAAATGTAAATGTCCTTCTCTCTTGAAAAACCTACGCAACCGAGAATTTTATCAAGCAGCTGTCCCGCTTTGCCCACAAAAGGTTCACCTTTTTGGTCTTCCCAATATCCCGGAGCCTCGCCTATCAGCATTAGTTTGTGATTCGGCGTTCCGCCTGAGTATACTAATTTTGTTCTGGTTTTACCAAGAGGACATTTCCGGCAGTTTTCACATTTTATTTTTTCTTCTTCAAGGACAGAAAATTCGTTTTTCTGTATTGTCATTATCAGCCTCCGCATTTTTTACAAGGAATTCCGCCTCGTGCCTGAGCCGCTTTTTTTTCTATTTTTATACAATTTGTTGTGCATTTTGTTGCACTCGGACAAGAAGGTTTATGAATTTTGTGTGTTTTGACATTATATACAACTATTTGTGCATAACAAAAGTTTAAGTTCAACAGAAAAACTGCAAGAGAAATAAGTATCTTTTTCATTTATCCGTTCCTTCTTTTTGTTTATTGTACTATAATTTTTTATCAATAGGTGTTAAAGGGCAAAATTATAGTACAATTATGCAAAGATATATTCGTAATATCAAAATACCGCAAATAAATGAAAATGGGCAAAAACAGCTTTTGAATTCCAGAGTTCTTGTAGCCGGTGCGGGCGGATTAGGTTCATCCGTTATTGCGAATCTTGCATCACTGGGGATAGGCTGTATCGGGATTGTAGATTCTGATGTTGTAGAATTGTCTAATTTAAACAGGCAGTTTATACATAAATTCGATAACATCGGAATGAAAAAAACAGATTCTGCCGAGCAATGGATAAAATCGTATAATCCTGATATAACAGTAAAAAACTATCAATGCAGGCTTGATGAGTCAAACTTCAAAGATGTTGTCAGCGGCTATGACCTGTTGGTAGATTGTTTTGACAGCTTTGAATCTAAGTTTTTGCTTAATAAAATTTGCGTGGAATCGGGCTTGCCGTTTATACATGCCGGAGTGTCAGGATTTGGAGGTCAGGTGCTGACTGTCATTCCCGGGGAAAGTGCTTGTTTAAGGTGTATTTTTGATGAACCTGATAAAGACAGCTGCGAAGAAACGGGTGTGGTTAGTCCTGCCGTTTCTGTTATTGGCGCTGTTCAGGCAATGGAAGTTTTAAAATTTCTTTTACGCATTGACGGTCTTCTTACCGATAGGATTCTTATTTTCGACGGGTTAAAGATGAATTTTAGAGAATTAAAAATCGCAAAGTCCCGTCACTGCATTTTTTGCGGAAAATAGATTTTTGTTTTTCTTTTACCCTGAATGCTATTACCTGTGCAATAGCTGTATTTTGGGAATGAGAAAGGGATACTCTGAATTTGAATTTTTTATTATGCTCATTTAGCAGCCGTATCTGCGGAACGCCCATATCATCGTGATAGACTTCTATTTCACTTAAGTTTACTATTTTTATTCCAAAACCGCACATTGCTTTGTAGGCGGCTTCTTTAGCGCAGTATCTCGCTGCCAGTCTTTTTGCGCCAAATTTTGTTTTGAAGCAATATTCCAGTTCTGAGTTTGTATAGATTCTTTTTAGCAATGGTGAAACTTTGTCATCACAGTATTTTTCAAATCTGTCAATTTCTTCTATGTCCGTACCAATGGCTATGTTTTCATAATCAAAGGTCATACTAATTCTTCCTTCATCTACCACTTATAGTATATTAAAAACATTTTCTCATAAAAAATTGACTTTTTACTTTTTGCCCCGGTGTGGTAGGCCGGATGGCCTATAGTTCTTTTCAAAATCTTAGATAAGATTTAAACAAAAGAGGAAAATTGTATGAGAATTTTAGTGAGTTTAATTGTTATTTGTTCGTTTTGTATTCCGGCATGGTCTGCAATCAGCGGTAATATTGAAAAAAATGGCTATGGTGATACAAATCAGGTTATAGATGCTCAAAATGGCAAACCTATCGGCTCTGCCAATGTATCCTTGCCATCAAAAGGATTCAGGACACAAACTGATGCTCATGGCAGGTTCGAGCTAGGTGCAAAGGTTGATGCTCCTACTATTATGTCAGTTGATAAGGAGGGATATAAGCCGTTTTCTCTTACTGTTGACGGCACTACATTTTCAAAACCTATTGTTATCGGAATCGAAAAAACTAATCCGCATGATATAGTGATTGATAAAGATATGTACCATATCGGAGATGATAATTATTCTGAAAATTCTGCTAATGCCGGAGAGTTTAAAGTTAAGGCGATAGGCCCGTATTATACAAAGATTTTTCCCATAAAACAGGGGTCTCCGAATGAACAACTTTATTTAATTATCGGTTCAGTAATCGGTATCGACACAAAGATGGCCAGAGATATGGGGCAGTCCAAGGTTACTACGGCTTATGCCTCGCCTCCCGAGATATATTTTAACGGCAACAAAATAGCGGAGCTTCAATTAAACGGCGACAATCAACAAATTAAGCTGCCGGCTAATCTTGTAAAATATAATCAAAATAACCAGGTTACTATTAAATGCGGTGTAAATTTATTTCAGATGGCTTATATTGATTATGACGATGTTGAATTTATGAATTTATATATTGAATCAAAGCCCGGATAATGTATTGCCGTTAGTATATTTCTGATATTTTAAATCTTTAATTATGGCGTTATACATTCTTTCACGCTGTTCTTTTGTCGCAAAAGTGTTATTATCAACACATCTTTTAATTGCTTCTATTTCGTTTTCGTCCAGTTCTATGTTTTCATAATCTATTTCTATATCTGCGGAAGATTTTTTTTCTTCAATGAAATCGTAATCATCATATTGCTTTTCTTCTCTCCATACTTTATGTGAAAATACAATATCTGCTATTTCCAGCTCTAATGATTTTGCATAAGGTAATAATTTTTTTAATATATCAAGTTTGAACATAGTTAGTTCACTTGTTACAAACGAATTTGCGCAAGCAACTACGAGAATGTTTTTCTGTAATGATTCCGGTCTTGATACTTTTTCGAATTTTTTACCTACTATTTTGCCCCAAAATTTGCATAGCGTACTTTTTTTTAACCCGGACTGCAAATTTGAGTGTTTCAAAACAGAATCTAATATTCCTCCGACCTGTTTAAAATCTGAATACAAAATTTTTTTCATTGATAGGCCTGTATATTTTCCAGAATTTTTCTTTCAATTGCACAAAAATCACTCAGCGAGTCGATGTCGCCGGCTTCTCCGTTTAAATAGAGTTCAGGCTTTTTGCCGATAAAATCTTTAACCTCTTTGAGTACAGATGTTTTAATTATGTATGTGGCACCGGTTTCACAGTACAAAGGCAGATGCAAATCCGTATCCTGTCTTCTCGGTCTGTGCCTGTAGTCATATAGGCAGTCATAAGTTCCATCCAGCTTTTTTCGCCAGTATGCATGAGTGGTGCCTATTTCCCGTGCGGCAAATACAGAATCGCAGTCTGAATTTATAAATAATTCAAAAGCCTCGTCAATTTGTTTTGCATCTCTTAACGGGCAGGTGGCCTGAAGCAATATGACTACATCCGGTGTATATCCGGTTTTGTCCAGCGTTTCTATAACTTGCAGTAAAACCGGAGCTGTTTTGGTTTCATCACGTGCAAGTTCTTCCGGTCTGTCGACAACTTCTGCTCCGAAAGATAGACTGATTTGTTTAATTTTCGAATCTTCTGTTGAAACGACAGTACGTGAAATATATTTTGATTTTAAGGATGCTTCTATAGTATATGCTACAAGCGGTTTTCCGGCAAGCGGCTTTATGTTTTTGCCGGGTATTCCTTTTGAGCCTCCCCTAACGGGTATAATTGCGAGTACTTCCATTCAGGCTCCTTGTATAAAAAATCAGTCAAGAATTTCTTCCAGTATTCTTGCATTGCTGACGGCTTTTTGAGGATTTGGGAGCTTAGAACGTTTGATATAGCTGCGAAGAGCTTCTCTTACCAATTCACTTCTGGTGCGTTGTTCGTCATCAGCGACCTGGTCTATTTTGCTCAAAAATTCATCAGGCATTGATACCAATATTCTTGCCATAACTTCTCCTTTTGTATTCCTATATTAAGATGATGTGTCTAACTCTAATTATACATCAAAAGGTCATATTTCCTATATCAAAAGGAATCATTTTTATAATAATGTAACATTTTGTATTATTTTTTCATTTTGAAGTTATTTTATATTGACCATATGGTCAATATAAAATATTTAACCTTTGGATTGATGTTTTTGGCATGGGAAAAAGATATGCTTGGTGTGTAGATAAGACAAAGTTGAGTAAACTCTTGGGGAGTATTTGTAGAAGATGAGCATTTGCTTTGGAAAGAAAATTGTAGGAATTGCATTATTTTTTGCTCTTGGTGCGGCCGGTGCTTTTGCTAACACATTGTCAGAGGTGCAAATTAATGCTGATGAGCAAGGTTATAATATAGTCTTGAAAACCGAAACCGCTGCGCAGATGAAAAAGGTTGTAAATTCACCTGATAAAATGTCTATAGAGCTTAAAGATATTAAAGCCTCCGAAGAGTTAAACACGGTTTATAACAATGTTTCAAATATAGATAATGTTACTATTCAACCTCTGGCTAAACAAGATTTGAAAATTACATTAAAAGGTAAAGGTATTTCATCCAGTAAAATCTATTTTGAAGAGGCAAAAACGCTTCCTGCTGCGCTGCCGCAAGAAGAATCTATTGAATTGAATCCGCCTGTTAACAGTTATTCACCTGTATATACGGGGAAAATGCTTGTTCAGGATGACCAGACCTCAAATCCGCAGGTTAACGCTGCATTAACAAAGATGAATATCAGCAGAGATATGCTAATCAGTATAAAAAATGTAATAAAAGGTTTTGATTCAAAATTTTTGGGAATGTTATTTGTTTTTGTGATTTTAGCTGGTGCTACTGTTGTGATGTTTAAACCAAGGAAAGATGTTAAAAGTTCATTTCGAATCGGTCTGTCAGGTAATTTGAAAAATACTTCAATGCAAAGAGAGATAGCTCTGGCAAAAGACATGGATACTTATGGCGCAATGAGGCTGCCTTCAGGCGGTGCTCGCATGAACTACGGAATGAATGCCTATAAGCAGAGCCAGCGTAATCCTTATATGACCAATGATTTGGCTCAGCATAGAACAGGTGTATCCGGTATACCCCGTAAATCTTTTCAAGGAAAGAAAGCATCTGTTTCTCAGCCGGTAGTGCGTCAGCAAGCTCCTTATGCGGCACCTTCCTCATTTGCATCTGAGCCGGTGCGTCCTGCTTTGAATAGTGCTCCTGTTCAAATGACAATGCCTCAGGCGGATTCTGTTAATGTTGACAGTATGAAATTTTTAGAATCCATAACAAAAATCTATGAAAAAAACGGGCGTGAGGATTTGGCCAAGGGTTTAAAAGACAACCTGAAAAAAGCGAAAATGACTAAGATGCCTGTTTAATTAAAATAAATAGGAATAGAGAAGAGAGTTTTATTAGACGATACTCAACAAATTAGCGAGACCGCAAGGTCTCTTTTTTTTATATTTTTTTATTAAAGAAAATTCCAGGGACTTCTGTTATATTGATTAAAACAGCAGCTGCATCTTCGGGGGTGATTGTTCTGACTATTTCGTTAGTAAGTGAGTCAAAAATTTCAATCATATGTTCTTTGTTGAGTCTGAAATGATATTTTTCAAGCTCTTCTGCTGAAATTTCAATCTTTTTGTCCGGACTGTTATTTTTTGTTTCTTTTTGTTCAAAAGCTTCTTCATCGCCGGGAAGAATGACTGTTCCCCCAAAACCAGCATCTTTATCTTTTCTGGCTGCTTTTTGTTTCTTTGAGGAACCGTCGACGCTTTTTATCTGGCTTTCATTACCCTGTAAAGCAAGAACATCTGCTTCCGAGGCCATTGCCGCTGAAGTCTTGTTCAGATTTAAATTGAGGTTTGACAATGAAAAGCCGTCTATTCCCATTAGACATCCTCTTTTAATACTATTCCTAAATTATTATTATAATGTTATTATAGTATCAGGTTACGCATGTTACAAGTAAACGGGTATTATGGATAAAAATTTAAAACTGCTCATAAAATCAATTATTGACTCTCCTGTCTGGGTTCAGGAGGCAATTTTGCATGATATTAAAAATAATCTGGAAAATATAATTCCTAATCCACTTGATACTAATGAGGCGGATGTTTATGCACTTTATGTTCCGGAACTTACGTTTAAGGGCCGTAAAGAAATTGAAACCCATGAGCATGGCCATGAACTTAATGTTTATAAATTTTTGTCAGCCGTTAATGAAAAACTTAGAGTTGTTGATATAACATTACGAAATTTCTGGACACTTTCTGAATGCTCCAGATATTTGTCATTCTGTATTAAAAATGAATATGTTAAAAAGCCTGAGAGTATATATGTAAATGCATCTATATTCTATCTTGGGAATGAAATCAGACTCGGTGAATATGTAAAAAGAGTAAATATGATAAATGTAGACCAGCTTGAGGCTGCTTTGAGAAAACAAAAGGAGCTTAATACGGATGCTCATTCTTATAAACAGCTCGGTTCGGTTCTTATTGAGCTGGGATATATTGTTCCGGATGATATTAAAAAGATTTTGCAAATCAAGAGCGAAAGTGAAAAACGTTATATGCCCACATTGGATTTGTCAAAATCAGCAGATGCAGGCGGTGTTAATTACAATGAAATGCAGTCGAAGATGGAAAAATTAACCAAGGAAAATGCATTATTAAAAGAAAAACTGCGGGCTATTTTTAATATTCAAAGTAAAAACAAGGCTCAATAAATATGACGGCTTTTCATCCGGACTGTCTGTTAGTACAAAAAAGGGCAGGTATTGTTGAACTGGAATTTTACGGGTTCATTTTGTATTTAAATCGCAGCGGTGTAAAAAAACGTGTAGGGCTTGATAATAATTACCCTTTTTTTCATCGATCCTGCGCAAAACCTTTGCAGGCAAGTTTGATTAAAGATTTTAAAACGGATAAGTTTTATGATTTAACTGAAAAAGAAATAGCTGTTTGCTGCGGTTCTCACACCGGAGAGAGCTGTCATATTGAAATATTAAAGAACTTGCTGGCCAAGGCTGATTTACGGGAGGAAAATTTAAAATGTCCTGTTATTCCTCCGTTGAATAATTTTGATTCTTTAAAAAAATTTTCGCCTCTTCACAATAATTGTTCCGGCAAACATACGTTAATGTTAATGATTTGCAGACAAAACGGATGGGACATAGAACATTATTTATCTTTTGAGCATCCTTTACAGAAAAATATTCTATTAAAGCTTGAAGCTTTGTGTTTCGAGAGAAATTTGAAGGCAACTTTGGACGGGTGTACCGCTCCGAATTGGGCAACATCGCTGGAGGGTTTAGGGAAAGGTTTTTTGGAGCTGGCAGCCGGTCATAAATTTATTGTTGATGCAATGAGAAATAATCCTTATTATGTCGGCGGTTTAAACAGGCTGGATACACATATTATGCAAATTTCTGATTATATTACGGCGAAAGTCGGTGCGGGCGGTCTGTGTGTCATTGTAAATACTCTTACGAATGAAGCTCTTGTCGTAAAAGTTATGGATGCTGATATGAAAGCAAGAACTATTATTGCGCTTGAGGCGGTTAAACAGCTTAATTGGATTAATAATGATTCCATAGATTCAAATCTCCTTAAATACTTTGATTCCTGTATTTATACCGAGAATGGTATAAAGGTCGGGGAATATACTCCTTGTTTTAGTTTATAGTATTATCCAAATGTTTTGAAGGTTTCTTCAATATTTTTATCGATAACTTTTTTGACGGAATCCATTTCATTTTCAATGGCTTTTTGTTCAGTTGATAATTGCTGGATTCTCATGTCAAATCTTTTATCAATACTTTCAAGCCGTTCAACTTCCGCATCATAATCTGCTGCTGCTATTTGAAAGTCGGATGAATCGGCGCCCTGATAGATAAAGGTGCTGCCTGCGACTGATACATCAGTCCATTCACCGGGATTTGCAGGATCGATTTGTTGAATCATCCAGTTTCCGGTTTTGATATTTTCTTCAAAATAATCGGCTTGCAAGCAATTTGGTTCTACAACATAGTTAGCAATATCATCGTCTTCCGGAAACGGATCGGGTAAAGACGGAACTACTAATCTGTTATACTGGTCTCTGACTCTCATATCGAGTCCGCCGTCAGTGTAAGTACCTGTTACGATTTGATATGACAATCTTGGCATATCTTCGGTTACACTGCCGGTTCCGTCAGCAGAGTAGTAAAGATGCTGGGTATTCATTCCGTTGCTCCACAATAAAGCATTTGCATCTTGTTGCTGCGCTAACAGCATTTTTGCCTGTGTGGTTTGTTGAATTTCAAATTCTAAGTTGTTTTTTCTGGCCGTCAATGTTAAAAATCTGGCTTGTGAAGCGGTCATGCCCATAATCTGATACTCCTTTGTATTATATATATCGACCTTTGTTTGATAAAACTTTAGGATTTTGTTTTAAATTTTAACAATTGTTTACATTTTCTACTGATTTTCATAGAGCTTTAGTTTGAGTTATAATAAAATTAAATAGTCAGAAGATTCTATGTTTTATTTAATAACTAACTTCTGATTTATATTTAATAATTTTTTAGAAATAAACAACTGCCGGATACGGAGAGTAAAAAACGGCACGGAAAATACGAGAGAGGTAAGATGAGTATAAACGAATTAATAAAAAAGACAGCCGCAGAGCAAAGAAAAGCTTTATTGAACAAAGAAGTTTCCGCCGTTGAACTTGTACAAGAATCATATAAGCAGATTGAAAAAATAGACGATACGCTCGGTGCTTTCAATTCTTTATGTAAAGAACAGGCGCTTCAAACTGCACAGGATGTTGATAAAAAACTTGCTGCAGGTGAAACTCTTCCTGCGCTTGCAGGTATTCCGCTGGCATTGAAAGACAATATGAATTATAAAGGCAGCAGAACTACAGCTTCAAGTAAAATACTGGAAAATTTCGTTTCTCCGTATGATGCAACTGTTGTTAAAAAATTAAAAGAAAATTATATACCTATTATTGGTAAAACAAATCTTGATGAATTTGCAATGGGTTCATCAAATGAAAATTCAGCATTTAAAATAGTAAGAAATCCATGGGATTTAAACAAAGTTCCCGGCGGAAGTTCAGGCGGGTCGGCTGCTGCTGTTGCCGGTTATGAATCTGCGATTGCTCTGGGCTCTGATACCGGAGGAAGTATCAGATTGCCTGCAAGTTTTTGCGGTATTGTAGGGTTGAAACCTACTTACGGAAGAGTTTCAAGATACGGACTCATTGCATTTGCTTCTTCTTTGGATCAAATAGGGCCTTTTTCCCGTTCTGTTGAGGATGCTGCTTTATTGTTAGAAGCGATAAGCGGTTATGACCCCAATGATTCAACATCTTTGAATATTCCCGTGCCTAAATATTCCGAATCTTTAAAGAAAGATATAAAAGGCGTAAAAATCGGAGTAATAAAAGAATTATTTGCTGAAGGGCTTTCCGATGATGTAAGAAAATCATTAGAAAATGCTATTCAGGTATATAAAGAGCTTGGGGCACAGATTGTGGAAGTGTCATTACCGCTGTTGAAATATTCTATCGGTGTATATTATATTATTGCTACTGCGGAAGCCAGTTCTAACCTTGCCCGCTATGACGGTGTGAAATACGGATACAGAACGCCTGAAGCAAAAAATCTTCTTGAAATGTATACAAAAACAAGAGCGGAAGGTTTTGGAGATGAAGTGAAAAGACGGATTATGCTCGGTACTTATGCTTTGAGCTCCGGATATTATGATGCATACTACAAGAAGGCTCAACAGGTCAGACATTTGATTAAAAATGATTTTGATAAGGTGTTTGAGACTGTTGATGTATTGCTTTCTCCAACGTGTCCGAATACGGCTTTTGAAATAGGTTCAAAAATTGAAGATCCGTTGAGTATGTACTTGACTGACATCGGCACCATCAGCGCTAACCTTGCAGGTATTCCCGGTATCAGTATCCCTTGCGGTTTTGATTCATCAAATATGCCGGTAGGAATGCAGCTTTTGGCACCTGCTTTACAGGAAGAAAAATTGTTAAATACGGCTTATAATTTTGAACGGGCAACTGATTTTCACAAATGTGAACCGTCAGCTGTTTTAGTAAAATAGTAACAGGAGTATAGTGTGAGAAAAATACTGATTTTATTTGGTTTGGGTTTCTTATTATGTTCTAATGCTGCTTATTCTTATTCAACGGAAAGTGCAATGTATTATAATGAAGGTTTGGACTATTACCAGAACGGTGAGTATTCAAGAGCATTAGAGAGTTTTAAGTCTGCTGTTGCAAAAGAGCCGGGATTTGTTGACGCATACTATAATATGGGTGCTATATATGAGTATTTGAAAAGTTACCAGTCCGCCATTGCGTGTTTTTCTAAGATAAATCAACTGGAACCGAATGATGCGGAAACTATCTTGAAGCTTTCCGAACTGTATAATAAAGTCGGTAATTATGAAAAGGCTTTGTTTTTTGTCAATAAAATTACACCGGAGAATCAGTTTTATGCCAAAGCACAGGCTTTAAAACAGCAGTATAATACGGCGTTTCAAAAAGCTAAGGCGAAACAGGCATTATCTTCCGTAAATAAAGCAAATGAGCTGAATAAAAGTGTTATCAATAAATTTTCAGGGCCCACCGGTGTTGCAATAAATTCTCAGGGCGTATTATTTGTTGCAAGCTATACGGATAACAGTATTTACCGTGTTATGCCGAACGGACAAAGCTATTTGTTTTCAAAGAGTCCTCTTTTAGGCGGGCCTATAGGTCTTGCTTTTGACAGTAATGATAACCTGTATGTGGCAAATTATGATAAAAATAATATTCTTAAGATAAATAAAAGCGGGCAGGTTTATATTTTCATGGATAAAATTACTAATCCTTATTACCTGCTGATAAAAGGAAATAATATGTATATTACGGAGCAGGGTAATAATACTGTTGTAAGGTATAAATTATATTAAAATAAAACGAAATAGAAATTTGAAATCCTGAAGAATTCCTATATAATATAGTTTAAGCATTAAGCAATAACAATTTTTTTAGGACGTCACTTATGGATTTTAATATAAAAAAAATAAACAGACTGAAGACTGTAATTACTATATTTATAATAATTCTTGCAGGCTTTTGTCTGTATGTATTTAAAGATGTTTTTGAGCGGATTGAAGAAAAACTCGTCAATGTCAGAAGTTCTTTGAGTACTGATTGCGGTTTATATTCGAGTAAATTTGCGCATTATGATGATAGAATCGTAATAATCTCAATAAATGACTTGACTCAGTATGAGGCTGCAAAATCCGCAGAATTAAATCTTTCACGCTGGCCGTGGTCACGCAAAGTTTGGGCACAGGTTGTAGATTACCTGGAAAAACAGCATCCTGAAATGATTATATTGGATTTGAATTTTTCAAATTATGAAGACATTACGTTGAACTATTCATCAGCTGACGTTATATTGGCGGAAACTCTTTCTAAATATAACAATATAATTCTTGCGACAGGTTTAAGGACTTCTTATGATGATACTAATAATATTAACAGCGCTAAAATACTGGATAATTTTGACAATCCGTTTTTGCCGTCAACAGACCAGTTGGATATATCTATAACTAATCCTGAAATAGACAATAATATTTCGTTCTATTCTCATACTCCTATTCCTGATATATATACAAAAAACACCTATATGGCAGTAACGAATTTGCCTGTTGACAAAAGGGAAGGAATAGTAAAACGTTCACAGCCTGTTTATAAACTTTTAAAGGGAAATAGAACTTATTATTTACCTTCTATACCAATGGCTGTTCTGCTTAAACATATAAAAGCCAAAGAAGTTGAATTTAAGAATAATGCTGTCATTGCCGGTAATTATAAAATTCCTCTTGATAAAAACGGGCAGGTATTGATTAACTGGCATGGGCGGGTTCCTAAATATACCGATATCCCTGTTACTTCGATTCTTTTGAGTATGGTGCGGGGTGTCAATTATTTTGAATATGACAGCAGAGAAATTCCTCTGGACTTTTTTAAGGACAAGATAATACTTATTGCTCAAACTCAGTTGAATACTGAAACACATGATACTCCTGTTGCGCAGGATTTCCCCGATGCTGAAATTAAGGCTAATATTATAGATAATTATATCAATGATGCTGATATAACCAATACGCATAAAAGACAGTTCGCAAAGAAGCTTCCTTTAGTTAAAACTGTGATGATTACTGTTGCTTTTTGCTCTGCGATATTGTTTGTAATTTTGATTGCTACAAATATGCTGCTTGCTTTTATGAATTCTTTTTTGATTGTTCTGATATATTGCTGGCTTGCATTTTTAATTTTTTGCCACCCCCGTTTTCATCTTTTGCTCGATATGGCGGCTCCTTTATATTGTATGACGGTAACTCTTGCTTTAGCGTTTATTCTAAAAGCCCACCATGAATATAAAAAGAGAAAAAAAATTGAGCGTATTTTTGGAAATTTAGTTTCTGAAAATGTTTTAAAACAGCTTATTAATAAACCTCATAAATTGAATTTAAAAGCCGGATTGCAGAAAATTACCGTTATGTCGTGCAATATTTACAATAATATTGAAATAAATGATGTTTTGTCTCCGGAGCATTATATAGAAATGATTAACAAGGCATTTGAAACTATTGAAAATATAATATTTAAATATAACGGAACAATAAACAGATTCGTCGGAAATTCAGTTCTTGTCTACTGGGGCTATCCTATTCACAGCAGAAAAGATACAGAAAATGCGATAAGAGCTGCATTGGAAATAGATGCTGAAATTAATAAATTTAATAAAGAGTTTTTTACGGAAGGTACAGGAATAAAAGTCAGAATTGCAATAAACCATGGAGCCGCTTTAATCGGACAGGTCGGCTCAAAGAATGTATCAGACTTTACTCTGCTTGGCGATACAGTTGACATAATTGAAAAAATAGAAAATGTGTGTTGTGAATTTGACAAGAATATTATAGTCACGGAGCAGACTATTGCTAATCTGGATAAAAAACCAGATGTCGTTTTTGCAGGTAAAATCAGGCTGAAAAATTCAGAACAAAAAATAAGTCTGTATGAGGTGAAGAGTCTGTAATGATTAGTATTGATTCTTTGATACTTGAGGATTTCTGCAAAGAAAACGAGGATTTTTTTATTGGTGCTAAAGTTCAAAAAATCCAGCAGCCTACAAGAAAAGAATTAGTTTTGCATTTGCGCAATAATTTTGAGTCCAGAAAATTGTATATTAATATTAATCCTTCGTTGTATCATATTGCGTTTATGAGTAAAGAAAATGAGAAAAAACGCTGCATTTCTATTCCCAAGCAGCCGCCAATGTTTTGTATGCTTTTGCGCAAACATATGGAAGGGGCAAAGATTTTAAAAATCATACAGCCAAAATATGAAAGAATTGTAGAGTTGTATTTTGAAAATTATAATGAAATCGGCGACAGAATAGAAGAATGTCTTAGTATTGAACTTATGGGCAAACATAGCAATATTGTTCTTTATAACACGGATAACAATATAATAATCGGCTGTGCTCATAATGTCGGTTCTGAAAAGAGCAAAGAAAGAGAGCTGGCCGGAGGTCTGCCTTTTGTTTATCCTCCTATACAAAAGAAAAAAAATCTTTTAAAAACAGGAAGCCCGACCTTTATAAAATTGTTGAAGGAATCTGAACTGCCGGTAAAAAAAGTGCTCAGTGACAGCTTTTTAGGGTTTACTCAGATAACACTTGAAGAAATCATGAACAAACTCAAAATTCCTTCTGAAATGCCTTCTTCTTTGCTTAAAGAAGAGCAAATCCAAATTTTGTTTATTGCAATGTACGAATATATTTCTCTTGAGCGCAGAATTTATTCAATAGACAGTGAATTCAAAAAGTTTTCATCCGTGTTGGATTTGCCGCTCAAATATGATAGCGCAAATAAGGTCTTGGATGACTATTTTTCCTTTCATACGGAAAAAATCATTTTGAAAAATTTGAAACAGAATTTGAAATCAGTTTTAGAAAAAGAGTTGAAAAAGCTAAAAGAAAGCCTTAAGTACCGCCAAAAGCAGTTTGAAAATTCTGAGAAGGCAAAGATGTATAAATTAAAAGCCGATTTAATTATGGCTAATTTATATTCCTTGCAGAGCGGTCTGAAAACAGTTTGTTTAAATGATTTTGACGGAGTGAAATCTGTTGAAATAGAACTGGATGAAAATTTGTCATTGATTGATAATGCAAATAAATACTATGCTAAATATAACAAGGCTAAAAAAGCTTATGCTGTTGCTGTCGAGTTTGCGAATGAGGCAAAAACGGAAATTGCTTATTTGGAAGATGTGATTTTTTCAATTGATATTGCAGATTCATTTGATTCTTTGAATGAAATTGCTTCAGAGGTGAATAAGGACGCCGAACATAAAAAATTACCCGAGCCCGGTATTGATAAAAGAGAGTTTAAAGGTTTTACCATATATGTCGGAAAGAATAACCGCCAGAATGATTTAATATATTCAAAAATTTCGTCGCCTAATGATATATGGTTTCATGCCTTGAATGTGCCAGGGGCGCACATACTTGTCAAAATACCGAATGAAAAAATTGAGCCGGATGGCGAACTTCTTTTATTTGCAGCAAATCTTGCGAAGCAATTTTCAGCGTCAAGAAATTCCGGAAAAGTTTCCGTTATTTATACAAAAAGAAAATACCTGAAAAAACCTCAAAATCAAAAAGGAGGAATGGTTACGTATAAAAATGAAACAGAAATTGTCGTTCCTTAGAAGGTTTTATTTGATAAGCATGCAATCACCGTAACTGTAAAATCGATATTTCATATCAATAGCTTCTTTGTATGCACGAAATATGAAATCTTTTCCTGCAAATGCGGAAACGAGCATAATCAATGTTGATTTTGGCAGGTGAAAATTGGTTATTAATCTGTCAACAATTCTGAACTTAAATCCGGGATAGATAAAAAGAGTCGAATCATCTATTACTTGAAGAATTTCGTCATATTTTTGCATACAGGTTTCTAATGTTCGTACGGTAGTTGTTCCGACTGCTGTAATTCGTTTTCCTGCTTTTTTTGCGTTCATAATAATATTCGCTGTTTCAGAAGAAATTTCATATTCTTCTGATTCCATTTTATGCTCGAGTACATTCTCGGTTTTAACTGGTTTAAATGTTCCCATACCGACATTTAAGGTTACGTAGCAGATTTGAACGCCTTTATTTTTTAATTTTTCAAGAATATCAGAAGTAAAATGCAAGCCTGCTGTAGGTGCAGCTACAGAACCTTCGTTTTGTGCATAGACAGTTTGATATCTTTCATAATCCAGATTTTTCAGCTCATCGTCCGTCATGTTTCTTTCAATATATGGAGGCAAGGGTATATTTCCTATTTTGTGTAAAATGTCATAGAAATTTCCTTCATATATCATTTCAACAAGCCATTTGCCGTTGTCTTCTCTTGTAAGCACCCTGGCGCTCAGTTCATCGGAAATTTTTATAATCATTTCTTCTTTTATGCGTTTAGAAGGATTTAATAAAACCTGCCATGTCTTGCCGCTGATTAGTTTAAGAAGAAATACTTCAATTTTTGCACCTGTTTCTTTTTGGCCGAAGAGCCTTGCCGGAATAACTTTAGTGTTATTCAAAACTAAGACGTCATTTTCATCAAAGTAATCTGTAATATCATAGAAGTGTTTATGGCTGATAGTTTCTAATGCTTTATCAAGAACCATCATTCGAGAATTTTCACGTTTCTCAGAAGGTGTTTGGGCAATAAGCTCTTTAGGCAGAGTATAATCAAAATCACTCACTAAAAGCATATCTTCATCTTTTGTCTTTCCCATAAAACCCTTCTTTCAGCAGTGTTTGTCTATGTCTAAAAAAGCTGCATTTCTATAATTTTTTCAGCCAGTCTTACGGTATTTAAAGCCGCACCTATTCTGATATTATCTGCAACGCACCACAAATCAATTGCATTATCAAAAGCAATATTTTTTCTTATTCTTCCTACATAAACGGGATTTTTGCCTGCTGCATCAATCGGTGTGGGATATATGTAATTTTCAATATCATCCATAACTTCCACACCCCATGCATTTTCTAAAATGCTGCGGGCTTTTTCCGGCGAAATAGAATTTTCAAATTCAATAGTTACAGCTTCCGAGTGTCCGTGGAAAACAGGTACTCTTACAGCTGTGCAAGATATAGGAGTTTTTTCGTCTAAATGAAGAATTTTTTTAGTTTCATTTGTGACTTTCATTTCTTCTTTTGTGTATCCGTTTTCGCAAAATACATCAATCTGAGGAATTACATTATAAGCGATTGGTTTTTTAAATTTTTCGTTTACAAAATCTTTTCCTTCATTTTTTGCAACGGTATTTTCTCTTAATTCATTGATAGCAGCGAGGCCTGCACCTGAAACAGCCTGATAGGTGCTTACTATCATTCTTTTTATTTTTGCGTAATCATGAAGCGGTTTTAAAACCAGCATTAATTGTGATGTAGAGCAGTTAGGGTTTGCAACTATACCTTTATGCTTTTTCAAATCTTCATCATTTACTCCTGCAATTACCAGAGGAACATCTTTTTCCATACGATAAGCACTTGAATTATCAATATATACAGCGCCTCTTTTTACAGCTTCGGGAGCCAATTTCAAAGATGTTGAACCCCCTGCGGAAGCAAGAACAATATTTACATTTTCAAAGGATTCCGGTGTTGCTTCAAGTATTGTATGTTCTTTGTTTTTAAATTCAATTTTTTTGCCTGCACTTTTAGCGCTTGCCAAGAATTTTATATTTTCATAGGGGACATTGTCTTCTACTAAAATTTTTAAGATTTCTCTTCCAACGACTCCTGTTGCTCCCAGCACTGCAATATTAGGTTTTTTCATCTTTGTTAATTCCAATTTAGCTGTAACTGAAAATAATTATATTATGAAATGTTTTTAGTTACAATGAATTTTCCTTTTATATGTTTATTTTTACTAAAAAACCCGCTGTCAAAAGCGGGTTTTTAGTATTTAGTATGCTTTATTAATTCATAATATGTTCAAGTCCGTAGATAAATTCATTATGCTCTGCAATATATTTTATTGCAAGGAGAACGCCTGCCATATAGCATTGTCTGTCCATTGAGTCGTGTCTTATTTTTAAAATCTGGCCGGATGCTCCGAATATAACTTCCTGAGAGGCAATATATCCGGGCATTCTGACAGAATGAATTCTTATATCTGAATATGATTTAGCACCTCTTGCGCATTTTATGGTTTCGACTTCTTCGCAGTTGCCTGTTTCAAAACTGTCGCTGCGAGCCTGTGACATCATTAATGCTGTTTTTACCGCTGTTCCCGAGGGGGCATCTTTTTTTTGGTTGTGATGCAATTCGATTATTTCTGCATTTTCAAAGTATTTTGATGCCATTTGTGCAAATTTCATCATAAGAACTGCGCCGGTTGAGAAGTTAGGGGCAATTAAACAGCCAAGTCCTTTATTTAGGGTTAATTCTTTCAGCGCCTCAATTTGCTCATCACTGAGACCCGTGGTGCCGATTACCGGTTTTACGCCGTTTTCAATGCAGGTGATTGCATGTTCATATACAAATTTGGGCTGTGTAAAATCTACCATAATATCCGGTTTATAAAGTTCTATGGCTGATTTGAGATTACCGTTAACTCGCACATCAGGGCATACCATTGTGTCTATCATATTTGTGTCAATGGCGCAGACAAGTTTTAAATCTTTTGAATTGCATACCGCTTTTACGACTTCTTTGCCCATCTTTCCCATTGCACCGCATACACCGACTTTTATCATAAAATCTCCTTTTTATTTAAATCTGATTTACTTTATTATCTCATATAAATGGTAGTTTTAAACAACCCCGCAGTATATGTTAAAATAGAAGAATGGATAATAACTTTTTGAAACGGTTTGATTTTAATGACATTGAAAACTATTTAAAAAATAATCTTCATATTGATTTTTTTAAAAATCTATATGAACTAAAAGAACTATTGAAATTTTATGCTTCGGATTCAAATTCTTTATGTCTGGTTAACGGGCCGTTTGGGACTTTTAAATCAAATCTTGTAGAAACATCATTGTCTTTTTTATCGGAAGATGTGCTTGTATTTAAATATGAATGTTTTGAAGCGACTTGTATTGATGATATTTTTCTTGCTGTTTTCAATGATTTAAAGAAATTTTTACAGAAACAAAAAATAGCGCCCGGTAAAATAGAAACTGATTCTCTTTCAAAGAAAATAAATTTTTATCTTTCTCATATTGAAAAGCCTGCTGTTTTGATTTTAGATTCGTTTGAAAATCTGGATGAATCACAAAATAAACAGGAGATTTTAAATTTTGCGGAGCATATTTCTTCTTTTAGCAATTTCAAGATTATCATTGTTTCCCGCAATCAGGAAAGCTTTAATACGAAGCAAGCTTATCAAATATCGTTAAAACCATTTGAGAAGGAAGAAGTTGTAAGATTTTTTGAATCAATGCTTATACCTGTTGAGACTGAAATATTAGACAAACTGTATGAATGTACAAGAGGAAACACCAGTTATATAGTTTTGAGCGCAAAAATAATATCAGCTTTGAGAATGCCCTTAAAGACTCTTCTTGAGGATTTCGGCAAGAAGAAAATAACTTATGAAAATTTTATTCTCCAGAAACTTCTTGCTTTTGCATCTGAGAAAGACAAAAAATCACTTTGTGTTCTTGCTCTGGCAAAAATCGGATTTAGCAAGGATTTTCTATGTAATCAGGGATTATTTACTAATGAAAAATTAAATTATCTTTTGGACAAAGATGTTTTGAGCAAAGAAGGCGGATATATCTTTTTAAAAAGTTATCTTAAGGAATATTTGATACCTTATATTTCCCATTTTGAAAAGATAAACATTCACCAGTACTTAAAAAACTTTTATGAATCACAGCTTCCGTTAAAACCTACGCAGCGTGTGATTCCTATCTCCCGTAATACAATGAGGGCGCAGGCTGCATATCATGAAACATTTTTGCCTGAAAAAAGCAGCAGGCCTAAATTGGATACCGCATATTTAGGCTATATGAGCAGCAATGCTGCTGAATGGAATATTCCGGAAACAGTTAAGACTCCGCCTAAAAAGTTTGAAAAACCTGGAAAAAATAATCCTATGGAAAAATATGCTCTTACGAAGGAAGAACTCGCTCTTCTCGGGCTTCCCATAGATTTGTCAAAAACCGTGAATGGGGCTCAACAGGTATCAATTTCAGAGCCGGCTAAAAAAGAATATGATTTGTCTGAATTATTGGAACAGGCAGATGGTTTATTAAAAGAGCATGAATACAACTCTGCTTTAGATATATTCAAAAAGGCTCTTGAAAGAAGAGATGATTTGGGATTTAAAGACAGAGTCCCTTATATTCTTGAAATGAGTGCTCTGTGCTCAAAAAAGATGAATAATATTGATGAATCTATAAATTTCTTGTACAAATTATACGATTTTTATTTTGAAAACAGGATGCCTGAAAAAGGTAATGATGTTCTTTTGGAAATAGCAATGACCTACAAGGAGTCTTACAGATTTATTAAGGCCGGAGAAATATATGACAGATTTTTGAATTCAAAGCTTCCTGTATCTGATAGAGTTCTTGCATATTCATATATAGGAAAAGCTGAAATAGAGGAGGATTCGTCCGATATTCAAAATGCAATGATTCACTATAAAAAAGCATTTGAGTATACAAAAAGTATCAAAGACAAAGCATTTTTGTCTGAAGCATACTTTAAATATGCATTAATTCTGGACGATAACAATCAGACTGACAATGCTTTAATATATTATCAAAAATGTACGGAACTCAATGACGGTGCTAACACTTTTATTTCTTCCGCATATACCAATATTGCCGAGATATATAAAGAGAGGGGGGATTTGTCTGGTGCATATAAAAACTACATGCTGGCTTTTAAATATGATTCTGAGGCATCCAACTATGAGGGAATATATTATTTGTGCACTAAACTCAGTGCTGTATGCGAAAAAATTAAACCTGAATTAAAGTTAAATTTTCTGCTAAAAGCTCTTTCTGCCGCAAAAAGAATACAGGACAAATTTTATATAATTAATTCTTATATTGATGTCGGTGATTATTATTACAAAAATAAGAGAGATGAAAAGGCATTAAAGGCTTATTTGTATGCCAAAAATATATTGTCGGAACAAGAAGAATTCAAGCAGGAAGACTTGAGAGCAATAGATATTCGTATAACTGATCTCAAAGTAAGAATGAATAAAGACATATTTGAGCAAATATCGGAAGGATTTAAAAATAATGCAGTTTGAATTGTTAAATCAACTGGGGCTGGAGGTAACACGCAGTGCGCAGACCAGACTTGAAAATTTTATAAAAGTATTCGGAATTTATAACGCCCATACAAATCTTGTCAGCAAAAAAGATGAAGAACATCTTTTTGTGAAGCATATATATGATTCGCTTGCAATAAATTTATTTCTTCAAAAGTACGGGATTGAAAAGTTTACAATGCTTGATATAGGTACTGGCGGAGGATTTCCGGCTATACCTGTAGCTATTTTTTATGATAAGTGCGATATTCTCGCAATTGATTCAATCGCTAAAAAGATAGGCTTTGTTGAATTGGCGAAAAAAGAACTCTTGTTGGAACATCTTGTTCCGGCATGCAGAAGAGCGGAAGAACTAAAATTTTCAGATAAAGGAAGTTTTGATATAGCAGTTTCCCGTGCCGTTGCTCCTTTGCGTGTGCTTTTGGAATATGCGGTGCCTTATTTGAAAACAGGAGGCTTTTTTATTGCTTATAAATCGTTGGGCGCTGATAAGGAAATTGAAGATGCAAAAAATGCACTTAATATTTTAAAAGCAGAGTTTGTCGAAAAAATTGAATATAAGCTGCCGGGAATGGAGGAGCATAACAGGCAGCTTATAATTATTAAAAAAAATGGTAAAACTCCTTCAATGTATCCAAGAAAATCCGGCTGTCCTAAAAAAACACCATTATAAAAGTTTATGATATTTTATTATTATGATAGATTTGTTGATAATATATACTCTTAATAATCGGGAACGCACGTTATACTCTTTGCGCTCTGATATAATTGAAAAATTCGGTTACTTTACCAGACCGAGTATCGGAACTATTCATCCCGCATTGAAAAAAATGCTGGCTTTAAATGTTGTCACAATAAGGAATGATTTTTCTGAGGGCGGTAAAAAATCTACATTTTACGGGCTTTCATCAGGTGCAATGAAATATTTTCGTGAAGTGTTTTTTTCTCCTCTTAGTGAAAATCCGACTTTATTTTTTACAGAAATTCAGACAAAAATTTCAGTATTATCTTTATTGTCTGACACGGAAAAAGAAGAATTTTTTAAAGATATATTATTGAAGCTGGAGTCGTATCTTTTGGATTTGAAGAATATTCTTGATGATGAATATTTAAAACTTGATGTGTATCAGGAAAATTTGTTGAAAAAAAATATAGAAAATGTTGAAATGTATAAAGAATTTATAGAAAAGATAAAATAATGCCTGCAATAATAAGTGAAGTTGAAATAGGGTCAATAGCCGATGAGCTCGGCTTTGAAAGAGGCGATATAATTCGCACTGTAAATAATGAAAAACTCCGTGATTTAATTGATTATAAATTTGCTGTTAATTCTGAATATTTGGAAATAGAACTTGAACGGGCAAATGGGGAAATAGAAGAATTTGAAATTGAAAAAGATTTCGATGAGGATTTGGGTATAATCTTTGAGTCCGCAGTATTTGACAGAATAAAATCTTGTACAAACCATTGTATTTTTTGTTTTGTTGACCAGCAGCCTCAGGGATTGAGAAAGTCGCTGTATGTTAAAGATGATGATTACAGGCTTTCATATTTGCAGGGAACATATATTACGCTGACAAATATGAAGGAAGAGGACTGGGCGAGAATAGAAAAATTGGGGCTGGGACCTTTGTATGTATCCGTTCATACGACAAATCCCAAACTCAGAGCTTCAATGCTGAATAATCCCAAAGCAGAAAACATTTTAAGTGATTTAGACAGATTGAAAAAGGCTCATATCCCGTTGCATCTTCAAATAGTGATGTGCCCGGGAATTAATGACGGGGATGAATTGATAAGGACGTTAAATGATTTGTCTTTATACAAATCTGTTGTGAAATCTATTGCCGTTGTGCCTGTAGGTTTGACGAGCTTTCACAAAAATAAACTTCAATTATTAACTAAAGAAATTGCCGTAAAAACAATTAATATTATAAATGATTTTAATACCTCGCAAAAACGTCATCTGGCACAGGCAAGCGATGAAATATTTTTGAAAGCGGAAATACCTGTGCCTGAAAAAAAATATTACGGAACTTTTTCGCAGCTTGAAGACGGTGTAGGGGCTATCAGACTTTTGACAGATGATTTTGAAAAGAGAAAAAAGAAACTGCCTGCATCTGTTCCTGTACGCAAGACATTTACATTTGCCTCATCAAACAGTGCTGTTTATCCTTTGAGGACAATAGTTGATGAATTAAATAAGATTAAAAATCTGCATTGTGAGTTTGTTGAATTGAAGAATGAATATTTTGGCGAAAATGTTACTGTGGCCGGTCTTATTACCGGTAAAGATTTGATTAAGCAGCTAAAAGGCAGGAAAATAAGTACTCTCGTTATTCCTTCAATTATGCTGCGCCGATATACCGATGATTTTCTGGACGGCATTACCGTACCGGAAGTTGAGAAGGTGCTTTGCTGTAAAGTATATGCAGTGAAGGATATTTATTCTGTTAAAGAAATTATTGAACTAATTTCAGATTAATTTTTAATTTTAATCCGTTTTGATTTTCCAAAAATCCGGATGCAGCATTGCTAAAAACGGTATTAATTCAAGTCTGCCGACCATCATATTTATTATACATATAATTTTCGAGGCCGGATGCAAACTTGCAAATGAACCCATTGGGCCGATTACCTGCCCAAAGCCGGGCCCTATATTGCCTAATGTTGTTATACTGCCCGTTATGCCTATTAGAGTATTGTTCTCTATAACTGAAATTAAAAAA
>CASDVD010000026.1 GCA_949284155.1 uncultured bacterium
TATGAGCCCGACGAGCTACCAGACTGCTCCATCCCGCGTTAAATTCTCTTACACCCCATTATTAAACGCTAAAAAACAAAAATCAAGTATTTGCATTTTGTCATATATTTTATTTAGTTTTTAATATCATTTATACTTAGTTTTATGCAGAATTATTTTTTAGAGACAGAACGATTAATAATACAAAAAATGACATTGGACGATTTTGATGATATCGCACAGATGCTTCTTAATCCAATGGTAATGTATGCCTGGGAACATCGTTTCACTGAAAAAGAAGTAATCGAATGGATTTGCAAAAATCTTCACTACTATGAAGAATACGGTTACGCATATTTTCTTGCACTGGACAAACATACTGAACAAACAGTCGGACAAGTTGCTCTTTTACAAGATACAATTAACGGAACTAATTATCATGAAATTGGGTATATTATAAAAAAGGAATACTGGGGAAATGGTTATGCATATGAAGCAGCGCAGGGATTAATTAAGTATGCTTTTCAAAAACTCAATGCACCGGAGGTTATTGCAGAAATAAGACCAATGAATATCTGGTCAATAAATATTGCAAAAAAGCTGGGAATGAAGCACTTTGGCGAATTCAACAAAAATGTTCGGGGGAAAATGATGCTGCACTTAATTTACAAAATTGAAAATCCTAATTATAACAAATAAAAAGGCTCTTAAATGAGCCTTTTATTTAATAATTGAATCTGCAAGCGGTGTAAGCACTGTTCCGTTTAAGGACTTGTCAATTTTTTTCAATTTATCTGCAATAATTTGCATTGAATCCGTCCAAACAAAATTATCTTTAACATACTTTTCACCCGCAGCAAAATCTTTGGATAACTGCACTTTTACTATTTCCGCCAGCATTTTTTGTGCGGTTGGCACCATTTTATCTATATCAATTTCTAATAAATTATCCTGATTGAGCCATACGGCTTTTTCTTTAAAGAAATAATAACTTTGCATAACTGTTCTGACTCTGTGCGCCTGAGAAAAATCAGGTTTTGCTTTAAGAAAATTATCAGCAGCATAAGTAACTATAATCTGCTTTCGCTCGTCATCAGAATACATTCCCTGCTCTGTTAAAATATCAAGCATTGCTAAAGAGCCCATATCAGCCTTGTTTTCTTCAATTATATTTTTAAATTTTCCCAGTGCTTCCGTTCCGGATTTAGGGCCGAGAGAATGGATATTTTCATGGCCGATTGTGAACCAGTGATCTGCCTCCTGATTATAATATTTATGATATTTTTTATCCAATACGGCATCGAGCCTTTTTTGGCGGCGTTCTATAGCTTCCGGGCTTGTCGAAATTCTTATTTGTCTATGATAAACATTTCTTCGCCCTCCGCCAATAGTTAAAGATAGTTTATCGTTATTCGGCAAGTTTTGCGCAAGGGTTATTCCTCCTCTGTATGTACCCTCATCTCCTCTGACAGTAACAATATCTACGTCAACCATCGTTTGCTTATCATCATCATCTGTTATATTTTGTTCATATTCATTGTTATACGGCATATATTTAGCCAGAAGAGGAATATATTTTTTTATTTCTAATAATTTTTCCGTTCCTTCTTTATTTACAATACCGACTCTTATACCCAAAGAATCTTTAGGAATCGGCTCAATATCAAATTTTTTCAACAGATTATTAAGTTCATCATTTTCAACAACAGAACCGGTCATTTCATCAGCATATTGTTCTCTTGAAATAGTAAACTCCAAAGGCGTATCCTGAAGCTGCGCCCATTTTTTATCAGCATAAGCATCCAGCATCGGATCGGCAGTTCTTAATGCTTTTGCCTGAAGAACTAAAAACTCATTAAAATCTTTATTAGTAGAAGTTTGAGCCGCTTTTTCAATTTCATCTGCAATATACGAAAACTCCTCTTTAAAATATTCAGTATAATCTAAAGCTGCTAATTCATCTCCCTCACGGACAACCATAGTTCTTTGATTGAGAATTTTTCTAACCTCTTCACTCTGTCCGCCCTCCAGCATCTTTATTAAAATCTTATGAAATTCTTCCTTTGATAAATCAGAAGGATAAAAACCTTTTCCCGGAAGTACGTTTTCATTTTTTGCCAAAAATATTTTATTGGCTTCTGAATCCACCGCATTCATCCCGATTTGAGCATTAAACAGAGTCAGAGTCATTGCAGCATCTTCATTCCCCTTCGCAGACTCAGATTCCAAAAAAGCTTTAAATGCCAAATTTTTGGGATTGTCCTGCTGCATAAAAACAGTATCAATTTTTTTTGCAGCCAATACCAGATGTTTTAAAGCCTCTTTATCTCCGGCCGCTAATAACTCATATTCTTTCGCATCAACATCAAGCATTTTCTTGGGAATTAAATGTTCTTTATCTGTTCTTCTTTTCAATTCCTCTGTCGACAAATTCAATTCAAAAATATTTTCCATACCGTACCTCATTTAATTAGTTCGTATAGGATAATAATATAATATTTCAGATAATTAACTATCATACAGATATGCTATAATTTTTTTATGGAAAAACTAAATTTTGCATTTTTTACTGAAGAAATTATGCCCTATTTAATAATAGTATTTATTATGACCGGTATGATTTTTTATATGAAATATTTCAAAAAGAAACGCTAATACAGGTTAACTTCATTTTTTGCATCTCCTTATAGATTGAATTATATTGACCCGCAGCTATATGCACAGTGTAATGTATATTTTTCATATAGGCGGGAAAATAGTGTGGTATGAAATAAAGGAGAAAGTGTAATGTTCAAAAAAACTGCTTTTTTGTTGACATTATTAGCTGTTATCGCAATAAAAAGCAAAAAAAATTCCGCAATACCGCTTATAGGAGATGAAGCGCCGTCTTTCAAAGCCAATACGACACAGGGTGAAATCAATTTTCCTAAAGATTATAAAGGACACTGGGTAATCTTATTTTCACATCCGGCAGATTTTACACCTGTTTGTACAACTGAGTTTATGAAATTTCAAACAATGGCTGAAGAATTCCGCAGGCTAAACGCAGAACTAATAGGACTCTCAGTGGACAGCGTCAATGCTCATATAGCCTGGATAAAAACGATTAAGGAAAAGATTGAGTTTAACGGGATGAAGAATATCAACATCAACTTTCCGATAATTGATGATTTAAAAGGACATATTGCAAGAAAATACGGAATGCTGCACCCTAACGCAGACAATACAAAAACAGTAAGAGCTGTGTTCATAATATCTCCTGACGGCAAAATTCGGGCAATACTATATTATCCGCTCACAAACGGAAGAAATATGCAGGAAATTAAACGACTTTTAATTGCCCTGCAAACAACAGACGAATTTAATATAGCAACGCCGGCAAATTGGAATATAGGAGATGATGTTATTCTTCCTCCGCCTGCTTCTTGTAAAGAAATACAAGCAGGATTAGAAGAGCACTCTGATGAAATAAAATGCTATGACTGGTTTATATGTTTCAAAAAATTGCCGGAAGAGACGATTTCACAAAGGATAAGCTTATATTAAAAATTTATTGGAAAATAAATTACTAAAAAAGAAAGAAAAGAAAGGAAAGGCAAGGAAAGTAATATGGCTAAAGTTGTTGAACTAAATGATGCGACATTTGATATACAAATAAATAAAAGCGACAAGCCTGTTCTGGTTGATTTTTGGGCGCCCTGGTGCGGGCCCTGCAAAAAGCAGCTTCCGATTGTTGATGAAGTGGCGGAATCTCTGGACGGCAAAGCAATGATAGCAAAAATCAACGTAGATGAAAATCAAGGGAAAGCGGCAGAATATTTCATATCAGGAGTACCGTCATTACTCGTATTCAAAAACGGCGAACTGGTAGATCAGGTCTCGGGTGTGCATTCAAAATCTCAAATAGAAGCAATGCTGCAGCCTTATCTGTAAAAATAATCCTCCTATATAAAGGAGGATTATTTACATATTTTTTCGAAAGAGCCAAATTTTTCAACAGCAATAAGCTTAAATTTGCCAAAACAAAAATTAGTAATTTCACAATCCTTAAGCCCTCTGTGCATACCTGCCGTATCCAGCCCAAAGTACTCTGCAATGGTAGACAATTTTTTATTTTTCAATTCCGGAAGCAATATTCTGGCCAGTCTCAACGTATCTATATAATCATTGCTGAACGGGATATTATAATGTTTTAAAAGATTTTGATTTATAAAACTAATATCAAACCTTATATTGTGTCCTATGATTATCTTATTTTGGCAAAATTCATCAAAATCTTTTATTGCATCTTTAATATTCGGTGCCCCTATTGTCATTTCCCGGGTAATACCCGTCAAATTAGTTATATATTGACTTATTGTACCTTCAGGAGAAATGAGCGTATTGAATTTTTCATGAATATCACCATTTTTTATTTTTAAGGCAGAAAGCTCTATTATTTCGTTCGTTTTAGGATTCAGTCCTGTTGTTTCTATATCCAGTACAACATAATCGTCCGGAAATGCAATAATACTCTTACCTCTTTCTTTGCGAAGAGGTTTTGAGATTATTGATTCATCATTAAACAAATTTTTTATTGTGTATTGCAAAATATAGAATCCTCACATCCTATACATTACATTTTAAAGTGCGGATACCAAAAGAATCAAGAATCATTATGAAAAAATTATTTATTCTTGACAAAAAGTTAGCCAAGACTTACATTTATTATGAATACAAACTAAAAATAGGAAAATGTATGAAAATCACGTCAGTTAATAGTCTCCCCTTGTCTACCAATACACCAAAAATATTTACCGTTAAAAAAACAAATCCTGTTTTTGGTCTGTCTGATATTCCGACCAAGAAACAATATAATGATTTGCGAGTATTTTATCACCACATATACGAATACAAAAAAGGGTTGAGGAGTTTGGTTTTAACTACGGAAAAAGCAGAAAACAGAAAAGTCATTGAAAGTAAATTACAAAGAGAAAACATTCCGTATATAATTCGGGAAGTAAATAATAAAAATATAAATGTATTTTTCGGTAATAAAAATTGTATCAATGTTGTTTCTACATTAGATTGCAGACTTGATAAAATTACACCTGAACAAGATTTTATGTTAGGTATATTGCTGGGATATGACAAAATTTTGCAATGTAAAAGATATTTTGTTATGAAAGAAAAAACAGCACGAAAAAATTAAAAAACAGAAAATATTTACAGCTTTGTCAAAAAGAGTAAATTTAGTATAATTGATTAGTGTAGACACAAAGAGGACTCCACAATTTTATTAAACATTATTTTAATAGTATTTCTATTATTAGCAAATGGATTTTTTGTTGCATCTGAATTTGCACTTGTCAGTGTGAGGCAGACTCGTATAAATCAACTGGCAAATGAAGGTAATAATACTGCAAAAATTACAATCTGTGCACTAAAAGAACTGGACAAATATATAGCGGCTACGCAACTAGGAATAACAATAGCAAGTATAGGACTTGGCTGGGTGGGTGAAGCGACTTTAGCCAAAATAATACAACCTTTATTTGACTTTCTGCCATATGTATCAAATACAATAGCCACACACTCTATTGCCGTGGCAATTGCGTTTGTGCTTATCACATTTTTACATGTTGTTATCGGCGAACTAATGCCTAAATCAATAGCCTTGCAATATCCTGAAAAAACAACACTTGCAATAACAAAACCTCTTGTTTTTACAGCAAAAATTTTTACACCATTTATTTTTATGCTAAATGGATTTGGAAACTTTATATTGAAGCTTTTAAATATTCCTCCGGCACATCCGTCTCATTCCGTTCATACTGAAGAAGAATTGGATATGATTATAGATGCAAGCTACAAAGGCGGTGTGTTAAATGAGACAGAAAGCTTTTTGTTAAAAAACACTTTAAAATTCACCGACCTGACAGCAAAACAAATAATGATTCCAAGATGCGATGTTGTTTCTATACCTGTTGATATAGAAATTAAAAAATTGGAAGAGCTCATTCTGGAAAATCAATATACACGATATCCGGTTTATGCAGACAACTTTGATAATATTACCGGAATTTTACATGTAAAAGATTTATATTCTTGTCGCATGAAAAATCAAGAAATTAACATAAAGAATATCTTGAGAAATCCTCTTTTTGTGCCAGAAACTATGCCTACTGACGCTTTGTTAGAAAATTTCAAAAAAAACAAGACAGAAATCGCCATTGTTATTGACGAATTTGGAGGAATGTCAGGGATAATATCACTTGAGGATCTTTTAGAAGAAATTTTCGGAGATGTACAAGATGAATTTGATGATGAAGAAAAAGATATAAAAAAAGTTGCCGACAATAAATATATAATCAAAGGCCTGGTGCGTATAGAAGAATTTTTTAAATATTTTGAAATA
>CASDVD010000027.1 GCA_949284155.1 uncultured bacterium
AAAGACACATCCAAAAGGATTCAGAGTAGGTATAATTCAACCTTGGGAAAGCACTTGGTTTGCTAAGAAGGATGATTATGCAGAATTCGTTGCAGAAGATGCAAAACTTAGAAAATATATAAAGAAAAGATTATATACAGCTGGTATTTCCAGAATTAACATAGCAAGAAAAGCGCAAAATGTTATTATTACCGTAGTTACTGCGAAACCCGGTATTGTTGTCGGAAGAGGCGGACAGGGTATTGAAGAACTCAGAGCCGATGTTGCTAAGTTGATTAAAAAGAATGTGACTATTGATGTTGTCGAAGTGGCAAGAATTGATGCAGATGCACAATTAGTTTCAGAATCAATAGCATTACAGCTCGAAAAACGTATTGCATTCAGAAGAGCTATGAAACAGGCTGTTCAAAGAACGATGAGAGCCGGTGTTCAAGGTATCAAAATAATGGTATCCGGACGTTTGGGCGGAGCTGAAATTGCAAGAAGCGAGTGGGTAAAAGAAGGAAGAATTCCTCTTCAAACTTTGAGAGCTGATGTTGATTACGGTTTTGCTGAAGCTGATACTATCATGGGTAAAATTGGCGTTAAGGTATGGATTTTCAAGGGTAATTTGATGCCCGGTGAAAAAGCTGACCAGAATGTCAAAATGAAAAAAGTAACCGGTAATGAAGAAAAACCGTTAGGCGGAAGAAGAAGAAAAAGAACCGCTGAAACAGAAGAATAAAGTTAATATAAATAGAAATAAATTAGGAGCGACATAAAAATGTTAATGCCCAAAAAGACAAAATATCGTAAGAAAATGAAGGGAAACCGTAAAGGCCATGAAACGCGTGGAACTAAATTAGAATTTGGTTCATTCGGTATCATAGCTATGGAGCCTGCATGGATTACATCAAGACAGATAGAAGCCGCAAGACGTGCTATGACTCGTAACATAAAAAGAGGCGGTAATGTTTGGATAAAAATTTTCCCGGATAAACCAATTACGGCAAAACCTGCTGAAACTCGTATGGGTAAGGGTAAGGGTGCACCGGAATACTGGGTAGCTGTAGTTAAACCGAACAGAGTTCTCTTTGAAATGGAATTTCCTGTAAGAGAAGTAGCCATTAAAGCTCTTCAATCTGCAGCACAAAAACTTCCGATTAAAGTAAAAATAATTGAAAAAGAAGCCCAGGCTGAGGCATAAACCTTAAAACGGTTGAGCCCTCATCCTACCCTCTGAAAAGAGGTGTAAAGGAAAAAAGGACGAATAAAATGAAGTTACAAGAAATTAGAGAAAAATCTATAGATGAGCTCAATGAGTTAATCAAAGACTCAAAAAAGCAGCTTTTGGATTTAAGAATGCAAAAAGCATTGCAAAAACTCGAAAATACTGCTCAAATTGGTAAATTAAAAACCGTAATAGCTCAAGCTAAGACAGTTATTAAAGAAAAGTCAGAGGTAAAGTAAGATGCCGAAGAAAGAAAAACAAGGCGTTGTAATTAGCAACAAAATGGATAAAACAGCAGTTGTAAAGGTTGCTGAATATAACAAACACCCCAAATATCACAAAATCATTGAAACACATAAAAATTATAAGGCACATGATGCAGAAAATATATGTGGTGAAGGTGATGTTGTCAGAATCGTTGAGACAAGACCAATGTCTGGTGATAAACGCTGGTCAATCGTAGAGGTTGTAGAAAAGGCCAACTAAGTTTCAACCGGTTTAAATAAAAAGTTCATAATTAATGAATAAGGATAAATAACAATGATACAACAGGAAACAAGATTAGTCGTAGCCGATAACACCGGTGCAAAAGAGATTCTTTGCATAAGAGTTATGGGCAGTTCAAATAAAAAATTTGCTCATGTCGGCGACGTAATTGTAGCAACAGTAAAAGATGCTACACCTAATATGGCTGTTAAGAAATCTGAAGTTGTAAAAGCTGTTGTTGTTAGAACGAAAGCCGATATAAAAAGAGCCGATGGTTCTGTAATCAGATTTGATGAAAATGCAGCAGTAATTATTAACAAAGACGGCAACCCTCGCGGAACCCGCGTATTTGGACCGGTTGCAAGAGAGTTAAGAGATAAAAACTTTATGAAAATTATCTCATTAGCTCCGGAAGTTATCTAGTCCAAGGGAAACCAGGAGAATAACAAATGAGAATGAAAAAACAAACAGTGGAAAAACACGATTTGCATGTAAAAACCGGTGACAGAGTTATCATTACAGCTGGTAAAGATAAAGGGAAAATCGGTAACGTAAAATCTGTATTGGCATCAGAAAACAAAGTTATAGTAGAAGGTGCTAATATGATAACAAAGGCAGTAAAACCTAATCCGATGGCTGGCATTCAGGGCGGTTTGACTCAAATGGAAGCGCCAATGGATTCATCAAAGGTTATGTTATACTGCTCCAGTTGTGAAAAGGCTACAAGAGTGAAACATGAAGTAGTCGATAATAAAAAAGTCCGTGTTTGTAAAAAATGCGGTGAACAATTAGATGTATAGGTATGGGCAGCTTATTTGAGAAAATGAAGCTGCATTCTACAAAAAGGAAAGAAAGATGACTTTAACTAAAAATTTAAAATCAAGATACGAAGAAGATGTAAAAGAAGCTTTAAAATCTCAGTTTGGTTATGATAATATTCATCAGATTCCAAAGTTGAATAAGATAGTAATCAATATGGGTGTAGGTGAAGCTTGTCACAATTCAAAGCTTGCTGAATCTATTGTAAATCAATTGACAAAGATAGCAGGACAAAGAGCTGTTATAACAAAAGCAAAAAAATCAATTGCGTCATTTAAATTGAGAGAAGGAATGCCGGTTGGTGCAATGGTCACTCTCAGAGGCGAAAGAATGTATGATTTTCTTCAAAAACTTATTTGTGTAGTTTTGCCCAGAATTCGTGACTTTAGAGGTGTGAGTGCAAAAAGTTTTGACGGACGTGGAAACTATACTTTAGGTTTGAAAGAACAGGCATTGTTCCCGGAAATTGCATATGATGAAGTTGATGTGGTAAAGGGAATGAATATTTCTATTATTACTACTGCAAAAACTGATGAAGAAGCAAAAGCGCTTCTTGCTGAATTGGGAATGCCTTTTAAAAAGAAATCTAATAACTAATAACCGTAATGACGGTATAAAAAAGGAGAAATAAAGTGGCTAAAAAGTCAATGATAGCTAAAGAACAAAGAAGAGAAAAACTTGTTGCAGCAGGTAAAATGTCAAAAGTCAAACTGCACAACAGATGCTCAATATGCGGAAGACCACATGGTTTTCACAGAGACTTCGGCCTTTGCAGAATCCATTTAAGAGAAATGGCGCACAAAGGTTTATTGCCCGGTGTAGTAAAAGCAAGCTGGTAATTTAATTTATAGCTTTCTTTCTGCTATACTGCCGGACAGTGTTCCAGTAAGTAGTTAAATGACAGAAGTTCTGTCTGAAAGAAAAGGAAAATAAATATGTATACAGATCCTATAGCAGATATGCTGACAAGAATCAGAAACGCTAATATTGTGTCTCATCCTGAAGTAGAGATGCCGAGTTCTAAATTAAAACTTGAATTAGCGAAGGTTTTGAAAGAAGAAGGTTACATCGCAGATTATTATCAAAAAGAGTCAGGAAAATTCAAGGTATTGGTGATTACTTTGAAATATGATGAAAGAAATAAACCTGTAATTTCAAACTTAAAAAGAATTTCAAAAACAGGTTTGAGAGTATATTGCAAGTCTAAAAACCTTCCGCAGGTATTTGGCGGATTGGGCATTGCTATTATCTCAACCAGCAAAGGTCTAATGACAGACAGAAAAGCAAGAAAAGAAAATATTGGCGGTGAAATTATTTGCTACGTTTGGTAGTATTCCCGCATTAGTAAATTGAATTACACAAATAACAATTGAAATTGGAGATAAAATAATGTCACGTATAGGTAAAAAGCCTGTTGAAATTCCCGACGGCGTTGAAGTAAAAATTGAAGGACAAAAAATTATAGCAAAAGGTCCTTTAGGCACTGAAGAAGTTGAAGTTCGTCCTGAAATTTCATTGAAATTAGAAGGAAAGACTGTTTTAGTTTCAATAAATAATGACGACAGAAAGTCCAGATCTTTATGGGGTTTGACCAGAACTTTAGTGGACAACGCAGTTCAAGGTGTAAAGACAGGATTCGTTAAAAAATTAGAAATTCAAGGTGTTGGTTATCGTGCTAATATGGAGGGTGCTTTGTTGAACCTTCAATTAGGCTATTCACACCCTATCAAGATTGAGCCGCCAAAAGGTATCAAGATAGAAGTTGAAGCCAATACAAAAATCACTGTTTCCGGTTCAAATAAACAAATGGTTGGTGATATTGCTGCTGAAATCAGAGGAAAGAGACCTCCTGAAGTTTATAAAGGAAAAGGTATCAGATACGAAGGTGAATACATCAGACGTAAAGCTGGTAAAACAGGTAAAAAATAGAGTGTAAATATGCCGGTATAGACCCTTTTAGAGTTTTTGTATAAAACCAAAACTCAAAAAAAGAAGGTTTCGGTGAAAGGAAAGAAAAATGATTAGTGTAAAAAACAGAAAAGAACAAGCCAGAAAAAGACATCAACGTGTGAGAATGAAAGTGTCGGGAGATGCTTCTTGTCCGAGATTAGCTGTATATAGAAGTACAAAACACATATATGCTCAAATGATAGATGATGTTAATAAAGTTACTCTCTGTTCTGCTTCTTCTATTGATAAAGATTTGAGAGAAAAACTTGCACACGGCGGTAATATTGAGGCTGCTAAAGTTATTGGTGAAGCAATAGCTAAGAAGGCATTGAAGGCCGGTATTACAGAATGTGTATTTGACAGAGGCGGATTTTTATATCACGGTAGAATTTCGGCTCTTGCAGATGCAGCAAGGGAAGCTGGCTTGAATTTCTAAAATTCTTTTTTATAAAAAAAGGCTTACTGCGGTAAGCCTTTTTTTTGCATTTTTCGTTTTGTGTTAGAATAATTTTGTCTGTATAAATCAAAATCGGAGTTTACTATATGAAAAAATTTAAGACGGTAATTATATTAGTATCTGCTGTGGCTGCAGTGTTATACGGGATATTTTTATTTGTACTTCCGAATGTTTTGAATTTGAATAATTATAAAAAAGATTTGCAAAGACTGGCCTTTGAAAATGCTAATCTTGATGTGAGAATAGAGGATATAAAATTAGTAACCACGCCGGCTTTACATGTTGGAGTCAGAGTGAAAGGTTTGGATGTTTTATATACAAACGGTAATGAACTTATTTCAGCCGATGAGGCTGTTGCCGGAGTGAAGCTGGTTCCATTGCTGTTTAGAACTATTGAGTTGTCAGATGTAAAGCTTTCAGAGCCTTCTTTTAGCGTTAGAATGTTGAAAGATAACCAGTTGGATTTGGTGAAATTTGTGAATAAAACATTTCAGCCTGAAAATAGTTCAACAGTGCCTATTCCGTTTAATTTTTCTAAGAAGCTTCCTAAAGTCGTTATTTCTAATTATAAAATTATAGCTGAGGATTTGAACTCAGAAAATACAATTGTATTAAAAGGCGATTCTTTTTTATTAGATAAGGCAGTGGTAGAGAAGCAGTTTCATTTGAATACTGTTGGAAAAATTTTTGTGAATGATGACGAAAATATAACATTCAAGATAAATGCGGACAGTTTTTGGCCCATAATCGCAGTTCAAAATAAGGATGCTAAAGAGATAACTATTCAGAATGTTAATTTTATAAAAGAGTTTGCAAAGCTTAATTTGAAGGCTTCAATCGATTCTGATGTGAAAATCAGAACGAACAAGGAAGAGTTGCAAATTGACGGGTATGCAAATGTTGATAAAATGAGTTTGGTACTGGACTCGCACAAAATGCCGGAAAGTTTTATTCATTTGCTGTTTAAGGGGAGTGAAATAAAGCTCGATTCGGATTTGTATATTAGTGAGATTGAAAAAGCAGAAATTAAGGCGGATATAATAAATTCAAAAAAATTTTTATTGGATTTAAATCTTAAAACTGACAAAATAAGCTTTTTAAGTATTCAAAAATTTTTGTCAGGCTTTTTTAATGCTTTTAATCTGAAAAACGATTTTAACCAGTTTTCTGTGTCCGGTTTTTTGCAGTCTGATTTTAGTCTGAGGACTGATTTAAAAAAATTCAAGTCTGACGGCTTTTTCAAAATTAATAACGGGCAAATTCAACATAAAAAGCAGCCTGTTAAGATAACTGCAATTTCTTCTGATATTGACTTTTCAAAAAATAATGTCAACATTAAGAATGCCGGCGCCAATATCAATGGCGCAAAAATAAAAATTGAAGGAAACATTAACTCAAAATCTGTTGCTGATATAACGGTTGTTTCTGACTCACTGCCGCTTGAAAGTATTTATGCTGTTGCTGCGCCTTTTGATATGAAGCGGGCTTATGATTTAAAAAACGGTAATCTTACATTAAATGCACAAATAAAAGGAAAACTTTCTGAAATAGCTCCAAAAATTTCAGTTAATCTTACAAATTTGAAAATAAAAGATAATATAAATGGTTTTATATTATCAAACAGGCAGTCCGTATTGAATGTAGTCGCTAAAGAGAATTCTTTTAATGGCGATATAAATGTAACTGGTGCAAAACTTCAGTTGATAGAGCCTGTGTTCAATGTTGATATCCCTGCTGCTGAAATTAAAATTAATCCTGATGATATTGCTATTGTGCCTTTTAATATAATGATAGAAGCTTCTCCGTTAAAAGTGACGGGCGGGATAAAAAATTATATTAAAAAGCCTGAGATAAATATTCTGGCTAACGGATTTCTTAATGCTGCTGATTTATTAAAAATAATTCCTTCTGAATCAAGAAATATGATTAGTGCGAAAGGAAAGATTCCTGTGCGAATAGAGGTCAGCGGAGATTGTAATTCTGTTGCAGTTAATGCTCAGGCTAAATCGGATGCTGCTAATTATTTTTCACCTGTGATAATAAAAAAGATGCTAAATAAATCCGGGTTAGTGAATTTGTCATTGAGTATTACCGGAAACAGGGTTATGCTTGACAATCTCGGACTTTATATAATGTCACGAGGATATTCGGATGATTTTAAGAAAAATTTAAATAATGCTGAAAAATTGGCAGAAATTTATGGTGAAATCAGTGATATCGGTTCCGGTACAATAAGAAAAATAGAAATAGCTGTTCCCGAGCCATTGACTGTCGGAACGGCTTTGCTTCCCCGTTCATCATTCAAAACCAGAGGACGCATGACTATATTGGGGAATTTTTCTGCGCCAAGAATGAATGGTTTTTTTGAAGTTAAAGAGGCTGACATAGCTGAGTTTCTTACCAAAATCGATTTAATAAATGTTAATTTTAATGATGAAATAATCAATGCTGATATTCAAAATTTGAATATAAACGGAAGTCCATTGAATATAAAAGCCGATGCTTTACCTGAATTTGGCAAGATTTTTGTCATTAACACAGTAGAGATAATCTCTCCTCTGATTGATGCTGATAAGATTATGTCCGCTTTGGCTGCGGAATCTTCCGGTGCGGCGCAGCCTGCTGCGAATACCGGAAGTTTGTTATTCCCGGTCAGAATAGTGAAGGGTCATGGAGTTATCGATAAATTTAAATCGGGAAATATCTCTGCACAAAATGCATCCGGTAATTTTACGCTGAATAATGATACTATTCAAATTCCGGATTTAAAGGCTTCGGCATTTGACGGAAATTTTGGCGGTAAAGTTAGTTACAATCTTAAAACTACAAAAATCACTGCTGATGTATATGGAAAATCCATGGATGCGAATAAGGCTGTCACGGCGCTGGTTTCATTGAAAGATCAGGTAAAGGGCAATCTTGATTTTGATGCCGATATCTCTTTGAGCGGAGTTAACTACAAAGAGCAAATGAAAACATTAAAGGGCAATGCAAATTTTACGGTTAAGGATGGTCAACTTGGCAGTCTTGGCCGCTTGGAGACATTTTTGCAGGCTGATAATTTACTTTCACAATCCTTTCTAAAAACTGAAACCGGCTCACTTGTCTCTGCAGTTGCACCATATAATACTGGTAAATTTTCTTATCTAAACGGAAAGTTTACTTTCGCTAACGGAACAGCAAATATTGATTCTGTTAAGTCATCCGGCCCGCATATGTCTTTGATGATAAGCGGCCCTTACAATTTGCTTACCAATGCTGCACGAATACAGATATTGGGTTCTTTGTCAGAAACTGTATGGAATGCTCTCGGGCCTGTTGCTAATTTGTCTGTTGATAAAATTGCGGCTTATATTCCTAAATTTGGTTCGACTGTATCTGCTATTTTAGGAACTTATAATGCTCAGGCAAATGAAGGACTTTTATCTTCTATTCCTAAATTGACTCCGGAGCAGGAAAATACAAAATCCTTCAAGGTCGTGTTGGACGGAAACATGATGAATCCGCCGAAAGCTATAAAATCATTCCAGTGGTTGAATACTGCAGAGCAGATGGAAAGTTCTCAAAAATCTATTCTGGATATATTAAAGCCAACTTCCTCCGGCATTCCTCATCCTTCTGTTTCTAAACAAGATATAAAAGAAGATTTGAAAAATCAGTTAGAAGCAAAACCTCAAGTTCAGAAGATAAAGGAAAATAAGGCAGTAAAGACCTTTAGTGCTCTTTATAATCTATACAAACAGAAAGATAATTCTGCTGAAAAATAGATATTGTTAAGAAATGTAAACCTGAAAACTATTGCAAACACTAAGGATGTGGTATTGGTATATACTTATATATATAAAAATATCAATTTTTGTATATACTCTGTTTTTATTTATATATAGAGTAAGAAACAGAGAGTATAAAAAGATGCCGAATCCATTTGAAGTAAAATTAAGCGAACAACAAAAAGTACAAAGCACTCGTCCTGCTGATGGTTCAAAACCTGTAGTAACTAAAGAAGAAAAAGAAAAAGAAACTCTTGCAAAAACTGATATTTACTCATATGCAGGTGAAAATAACAGCAACTGGGGTAACTTCGACGGATTTGAAAAATCTTCTGCAATGATGACAAGCAGAGCCTCTGTATCTTATGCTATTCAAACTCCTGAAGAAGAAAAGAAAGCTCAAGAAGAAAAAGAAGCACAAAAAGCTGAACAGGAAGAAGGAAAAGAAAAAGGCGAAGATGCAGCAGCTGCCGGTGAATCAGCTGATGCAAAAATTCAAAACAGCAAAAAATCAGCAAAAGAATCAACTAAAGAACAAAAAAATTCTAAAAAGGCCGGCGAACAGGCTAACAAAATTAAAGTAGATAACAATGCTCAAGCAGATACCTCTTCTGCTTCAACAGGCGCTCCACAAGCAGCAGCAGCTCCTGTTTCATCTGATGCATCTGCTCAAACAGCTACAGTTCAAGGCGGCCCTGCTCAAACAGTTAAAACTGACGCAGTTGAAGCACAAATTCCTAATTTGGCTCAAGGCGAAAACGGAAACAATTCAGAACTCGGAAACCTCGCATCTCAAGAATCTAATTTAATTGCAAAAGACGCTCAGTCTAGAAACTCTGCAAATTCAGAAATTTCTAACCAAGCTTCTATGATGGAAGGTATTTCTCAAACTACTGAAACTATAAACAGTGCGATTTCAGAATCTCAATCTGCACAAACAGAAATGCAATCTATGGCAGCAGAGATTGCTTCATCACAAGCTGAAATGGATTCTCTGGTAAGTGAAATGTCAGCTATCCAAAGCGTTCAAGTTGAAGCAGGTACTGCATCAGGATTGGCAAATTCTTTTAATGCCTCAGCTGCTCAAGATTCACAAAAAGCAAAAGATTATACAAAACAAGCAGTTAAAGATACAACATCAGCAACTACATCAGCTGCCGGAGCAACACTTGCTTTTGGTCTGGGTACTACATCTAAAGTTTCAGGTGATGCTGCTGCCGCTACATTTTTTGGAATGCCGATAGCAATTCCGGCCTGGGCCGCAGCCGTAACAAAATATGTTGGTGCCGCAGGAATGTCTGCTAAAGCTGCACAGTCTTCCGCATCAGCCGCTAAAGGATTTAAAAATGCAACAAAAATGAATCAATCAGCAGCAACTAAAAAATCTGAAGCTGCACAACAAGCCGGCATAGCTAAACAAAAAACAAGCGAATACAATAGTTTGAAATCAGCTCACAATGCCAGAGTTCTCGGCGTAAACAGTAATATTCAAACATCAACAGATGCAATGAACCAAAAAACACAAACAGTTAACCAGGCTAATTCAAGAATCACTACTGCATCTGCTCAACAGAATACTTTCATTACAAGTTTGAATAATTCTAATGCGAGAGCAAATAATTATATTTCTGAATCCCAAGATGCAAACAAAGAACTTTTTACTGTTCAAAATAAAGCTTATAAAATTGCAGGTCAATCTGGTTCCGCAAATGGTAATAATGCACCTGCCCAATTAAATGCACCTTCAGTAACTGTTTCTAATAGTGCACAAGCAGGCGGCGGAAACTTCTTTGCCGGTTCTGCAATGTCTTTCTCTTCTTTCGGCGGCGCTTCTGCTATGAAAAACCAAGCAGCTGCCGGTAAAGAAAACAAACAGGAACAAAAAACAGAAAAAACTTCTAAAGAACAACAAAACCAACAACAAGCTCAACAAAATCAATCTGTAAATCAATCTTCACAAGTCAACACTTCTATGCAAGCTCAAAATACTACAAATCCATTTAAAACTCCGGATTTGCAAATGCCTAAAATTGCTTAATAATCCGAGTGTCTGTATTTATTTCTTAATGCAGAGCGTTGGATTTAGTTACATAAAGAAGTAAATGAACTATTTTAAAAGTACTTGCAAAAAATTATAGGTATGTTATATTAAGAAATGTGAACGGCATGAAATAAAAAATAAGTGAACAAATAAAGGCCGAAACAGCATCTGAAATATAAATAATTACTGTTTATGAGAGAAATAAGGAACTGTATAAAAAAGAGTTTTATACAGAAAAAAGTTTTCTCCATTTAATGATTATTAAGGTTACTCCGTCGGGGAATAATTTTTTCCTGACGCTTATTAGACGAAAAGGAAAGAAATGAGAACAACTACATTAGTAATAACATCTTTGATGTTATATTTTTTAGCCTCCCCGGTTTTTTCTTCAGACGTTGCCCGACCGGTTAATGTAGAATTTAAGCCGGTAGATTTGGGTACTGCATTTGCCCGACCTGTTGTTTACGAGAAATCTTCAAATACCGATGCGGAACAGATTATGTTTTATATACCCGTATACACAATGTCGGTGAAAAAAACGACTGAACCTGCTGTTGTTCCTGTAAAATCCGGAGGCGCCGGCGGCGGAGTAATCATGCCTATATATAACAATATTGACGTAAATCGTACAAAAACATATTCTCCGGTTAATTCAGGAGCTAATTCAGGAAGTAATCCGGGACATGGAATGCCTGATGTACCTCCCTCCAACCCCAATATTTCTGACGGAAGCGGAAATTCACCTGTTCAACCTCCTGATATGGGCGGTATTCTTCCCGAGCCTTCTTTGCCGGACATAAAACCTTCTAATCCTTCTAATCCATCTAATAATGGTAATATTGCATCTGATAAGCCTGTTACAAAAAATAACGATGTAAAGGTTATAGCTGCTGCACCGATAGTGGCCGGTGCTCTGGGGGCTGCTACTTTTAAGAAAGGCACGACAATAAAAGTCAAATCATGTGAGGATTTAACCTCGGAAGACAGAGTGTACAAGCGTATTTCATTTGTGACTACAGAACCTGTTATCACTACATATTCAACAATACCTATAGGTACAAAAATAGATGCTCATATTATTAAAAATAAAAAACCGGGCCCGCTTGGGAACGGTGCTTTAATTTCTCTTAAGGCTGATAATCTTATTGTTGATGAAGCAAAAACTGAGGTTGACGGCGTTGTTGTAAAAACAAAAGAGAAACATGTCTTTTTTAATAATATAAAGGGTGATAGGACATATTTGAAAAACATCGCTGCTCATTCAAAAGACGGCAGAGAATTATATCGAAAAATGGCAATGAAAAGTCAAAAGTTCTTATCTTCGCCAAAGACGATTTTATTTGCTCCTTTTCCTGTTGTTGCCGGTGCGGCAGGCATGGCCGGAAAGGTTATAGCATCTCCTTTTACTGCTCTTAGAGAAAAGGGCAGTGTTATTTATATCGCAGAAGGCAGCAGTTATGAATTTAAGCTGAAAGCTGATTATTCACGAGCGTTAAGTAATGAAAAGATTAGTGAAAACTAATTCCTTTGTATTTTTGATATGCTATAATCTCTTTTAACAGGAGGTAATATGAAGGTTGTAATATTAGCCGGAGGCTTAGGAACCAGACTTTCTGAAGAAACTGAGCTGAAACCTAAACCGATGGTTGAAATTGGCGGAAAACCCATATTATGGCATATTATGAAAATCTATTCGTATTATGGGTTCAATGATTTTGTAATCCTGACCGGATATAAGTCGCATGTTATAAAAGAGTATTTTATAAATTATTACAATCGCTATTCTGATATTACCGTTGATATGTTGAATAATACAGTCGAGGTTCATAAAACAAGAAATGAGCCCTGGAAAGTCACAATGTTGTATACCGGCAGAGACACATTGACCGGCGGCCGAGTAAAAAAAGCAGCACAATATTTGGGTAATGAGCCGTTTATGTTGACATACGGTGATGGACTCGCTGATATAAATATAAATGAGCTGGTTAATTACCACAAGCAAAAAGGTAAGATAATTACCATGACGGCCGTACAGCCCTCAGGACGCTTTGGTGCTCTTGTTTTGGATGAAAATAATCAGGTAACTTTATTTAAAGAGAAACCGCAGGGTGACGGAGCATGGATAAATGGCGGCTTTTTTGTTTGTGAACCGGAAATATTTGATTTTATACCGGATGGTGACAATGTTATTTTTGAAAAAGAACCGTTGGAAAATTTGGCTAAAGCTCATCAGTTGAATGCTTTTAAACATGGCGGTTTCTGGCGGCCAATGGATACAATGAGGGATAAAATCGATTTGACTAAACAGTGGCAATCGGGTTTTGCACCATGGGCAAAATGGTTGGGTGAATAATGATTTCAGAATTTTATAAGAACAAAAAGGTATTGGTTACAGGACATACAGGATTTAAGGGCAGTTGGCTGGTGTTGTGGCTCAAAGCTCTCGGGGCTGATGTTTTCGGATATTCTCTTGCTCCGGATAGCCGACCTGCGTTATTTGAGGTGTTGGAGTTAGAAAAAGTTGTAAAAAGTTCATTTGGTAATATTCTTGACCGGGATTCTCTGGAAAGGTCATTTTTAGAGTTTGAACCGGAAATTGTTTTTCACCTTGCTGCACAGCCTCTTGTAAGACGTTCTTATTCAGAACCTGTTTTGACTTATGAAACCAATGTTATCGGCTCATTGAATGTATTAGAAGCTGCAAGAAAATGCGAAAGTGTTAGAGCTTTTGTGAATGTCACCACTGACAAATGTTATGAAAACAGGGAAGTCAGACGAGGTTATAAAGAAGATGAACCAATGGGCGGGTACGACATGTACTCTTCTTCTAAAGGATGCGTTGAAATAATGTCTTCGTCCTACAGACGTTCATTTCTGCAAGATGGCGGTTATGCTCTCGGTACTGCCAGAGCCGGAAATGTTATAGGCGGAGGTGACTGGGCGGAAGACAGGCTGATTCCCGATTGTGCAAGGTTTATTAATCAGTGCAGAAAAATTGAAATCAGATGTCCGGAATCAGTGCGGCCTTGGCAGCATGTACTTGAACCTTTGTCCGGATATTTGACATTGGGACAGTATTTATATTCATTTGGCTCTGATTATGCTCAGGGATTTAATTTTGGCCCGTTAGAGGAGAGCATTGTTTCTGTCGGCGAAATTGTGAAAATGTTTATAAAATATTGGGGTCAGGGTGAAGTTGTATTGCATAAAAAAGACGATTTGCATGAAGCCGGGCTGTTGATGTTAAACATTGAGAAGGCAAAAAGTGTTTTGAATTGGAGTCCTTCATATACGGTTGAAGAAGCTGTTGAAAAGACTGTTGAATGGTATAAAAGATTTTATTTAAATGAAGCTATGCTGAATTTTACATTGAACCAAATAGAAGAATACGAGGAGAGAATGAATGGAAAAACTGCTTCGGGAGTTTGTTAAATTAGCTGCAAAGTTCTATTACAGCGTTGTTTACGGCAAAAAAAAAGAGTATAAATATATTCCTCCTTCAGGAAAACTTTTGGACTTTGAGGAATTGAGCGCAATGATTGATGCTTCATTGGATATGTGGCTTACTGCGGGACGGTTTAACGATAAATTTGAAAAAGAGTTTGCAAAATTTTTAGGCGTGAAATATGCGCTCTCAACTAATTCCGGTTCCAGTGCGAATTTGCTGGCTTTGTCCGCTTTGACATCGCATAAATTGGGAGAACGCAGATTAAAAAAAGGTGAT
>CASDVD010000028.1 GCA_949284155.1 uncultured bacterium
AGAAGCGCTGATACAAGTAGTAATAAACGAACAAACAGCAGCCGCAGCAATCCAAGCAATCCGCTCGCTATGGAATCTTGGAGGAGGGCTGCTAGGATTCGGAAAAAACGTAGCACAATCCGGAGCCGGATTCTTAAGCGGAATCTTCAAACACCATTCCGGCGGAATAATCCCCTCCGGCGCAAACTACAGTCTGCCCGGTTCAGAGGAGCAGCTTGCACTGTTGAAAGGCGGCGAGCGGGTTTTGAGTCCCGGCGAGAATGTTCAATATGAAAGCGCTGCTAATGCTCAATCTCCTATTGTGTTTAACAACTTCAATGTAAAAGCATGGGATTCAAAGGATGTTAAAAGTTATCTGCTGGAAAACAGGGATTTGATTAACTCAATAACCGCAAGAGGCATAAAAGACAATAATCAACAGCTGCGTCACATGATAAGAAACGCTTAGTATAATAATATGCAGCAGATGTTGTAAAATCTTTCTGCACTGTTTTTTGTTTTTTTACTAAGTAAATCGCCCCGATGAACTAATAGATATTTAGGATTCTCCAGGTACCAAAAATATATTAAATGGTATCTGTTGAATAATAATCTATAATCTATGGGGCGGTGTTGTGTATGGTGTTTTGTTTATATTTAACATCTTGCAGATGGTATTTGCTCAAAATAGGAGATTAAGGATGTGTGATATTGAAGAACGGATGGAACTGCTCTTGCAGCAGGCCGGCAGAAAATTTGTGCCGCTTAACGAGGACGGCACATATCAGGGATGTTTCTATCCTTTACAGTTCGTTTATCCAGACAAGCCCAGATTTAAAGTTGATACTGACAACGTAGAGGAAAACTATATTTTCGGGATTCAAAAACTGGCTGAAAACGGAAGGGAAATCACTAAAGATGAACTGCGTACAGGTGACGTCGCCGCAATGAAGGTGAACGGTCATTTGCATATCGGTTTATATTGGAAAAACGGAAAAATAGTTCATGTTTTCGAAAAATCGGCATTGCAAATTAACCGTATGCGGTTTTTTGAACGGTTTGAAACCAGATATTACAGAATGGAGGAATAATATATGGGTGTATTTTTAGGTATCGGAACAGCGGTGCTGGCAGGAATCGGTGTCAATGTCGGTACGGTCGCTGCTGCAACAGGTGCATTATTTACCGTCACTGCCACGACGGCGACTGCTGTCGGCATTGCTTCAACGTTGGTGACTTTTGGCGGGATTGCTCTGTCATTAACGAGTTGTTTTATGAGGCAGGATTTTAGCGCTCAGTCGCCGACATATTCCGGTATGAAGCAGACACAGACAAATCAGGATTTGCCTATTCCGCTTCTGTACGGAACCTGCAAACTCGCAGGAAACCGCATCTGGCAGGATGATAATACGGACAGTACGATAAAAAGGATTGTGGCTTTTGCTGAGGGCGAGGTGACTGAGTTTTCTGATATCAGGCTCAATGATATCCCAATCGGTCAGATTTCCGGTGCGAAAGTCTCCTGTTATTACGGTACGTCAAATCAGGTCGTTGACCCCATTGTCGGAGGTTCGACGCAGGAACAGCGTGCAGAAAAAGTGGGGTCGCTGCGTAATATTGCTTATCTTGCCGTTACTACACCGAGAACCCCTAAAATTGATATGAATTACAACCTTACTGCCATAGTTAAAGGAAGGAAAATTCGGATTTACAATTCCAGAAACAGCTATTACGTTCAATACAGCGAAAATCCTGCGTGGGTAATGCTGGATTTTTTAACCTCTTATAACGGGCTGGGGCTTGCTGTTAATAATTATGGCAATATTAGCGACGAACTGATTGATGATTTGTTCGATATAGACAGTTTTATCGAAGCCGCACAGTTCTGCGACGAGCCGGTTAATCTGAAGCCGAGGTTTACTTTTAACATGGTTTTTGATTCACAAACTTCTGCCAGAGATTTGATTGATGAAATTTATCGAAGCTGTCGGGGCGGGTTGTTCGTTAAAAACGGGAAGCTCCAATTTAAAATCGACAAGGCTGAACCGGTGAGCAAGGTTTTTTCTTCCGAGGATATAATAAAAGGTTCTGAGACTTTTGAGACTATACCGTCTGAGGAGCATTATGATATATTGAAGTGCGAGTATATTTCTCCGGAACATGAATGGCAGAAGGTGGAAGCTTTTGCGGAAATTCCTGAATACAGAACCGGGGTTCCGATTGAACACAGTGTGAAAATATATTCCTGCACCAATTTCGAACAAGCCAGCAGATTGGCCTGGTATTATGTTAATTCAAAAATTTTGCAGCCTTATTTCGGTTCTTTTAAGACTGACTACAGGGCTTATGATTTAGAAGTCGGTGATGTAATTTCTTTCGACAGTTTATTAATGGGATTGGAAAATTACAAAGTCAAGGTGACAAGTGTTACTGATGACGGAACCGGGGTTTACACTGTGAGTTGGAGAACTTATGATGAGCGTTTGTATTCTGATACGCTCGGAAGTTATGAGCCGACTGTTATTATCAGCAATATTGACGACAAGATGAAGTATCCTGATAATGTTAACAGTTTTAATGTTGTGCAAATCAACAATACATTTAGCTTTGTCTGGGAGCCGACGCTGGATGCCGACGATGTCTATGAGATTAGAATGGGAGATTCCTGGGAGAACGGGGCGATTGTCGCAAAGAAAATTTCCGGTACAAAATATTCCGCAGAAATCTCCTCAAGCGGTATATTCAAATTCTGGATAAAAGCTTTTAACGGGTATAATTATTCGGAAAGTGCGGCTTTGGATGTTATAAGTATTGATTCTGTTCCTAATGTGAATGAGATTTGCCGTTTTGATTTGCTGCAGGATGTCAATCCCGAGGGTTTGGATTCCAATCTTAAATTTTATAACAATAAAATTAAACTCAAAGAAGTGGAAACATTATGGCAGACTATTGATGATAACTGGAGCAGTTATGCCGGATATTATCAGACAGACGGTATATGGGGAGGCAAAACCTTAGCCAAATCCGGTGTTTATGAGTCGCAGGTGTTTGATATCGGAGGGGTGCTCTCATGTATTCTTAATTTTAGTCTGAAAGTAGTCAGTTTTGATAAGGAAAATGATTATTATCTGGAGTGGGCGTTTTCCGAGGATAATGAGGTTTGGTCTGAATGGCAGTTTGCGAATACCGGTACATATACTTTCCGTTATTGCAAATTCAGGATTACTTTAAATTCTTACAATAACAAGCAGATTGTTTTATCGGAATTTGTCGTAAGAGTCGATGTTCCTGATAAAGAAGTCATTTTAGAACTGGAAATTACTGATACAGAGGGATTAAGGATTGAGTACAGTTTTATTGAACCGCCTTCAATAGTTGCCACTGTTAATGATAACAATGATGCTTATGTTGTAGTTGCCGAAAAAACTAATGAATATGCAATATTAAAAGCTTACACAAATGCCGGTGATTTAACCACTTGCAAGTTGAGTTTGAGAGCTAAGGGTTTTTAGTTATTAGAAAGGGTGTTATGAAAAAGAATAAAGTTGCCGGAGTGAAATTCAATGTTACTCCAAAAGTTGCTGTACGTGTTATAGACAAAAACGACTCTGAACAGGTTGTGCAAGAAAAGAAAAAGTATCCGTTTGAGTTGAAAAATGATGTTATTGTGACTGTTTTTACGGATAAATTTAATTTCTCTTTTAAAATAAAATCCGGTTATATCTGGAACGGTGCTGACATCCCAAAACCTTTATGGTGGATTGGGTCAAGCAAGGATAATGACTATTTGGTCGCTTCGATGGTTCATGATTTTTTGCTTGAGTTTAAGGAGTTTATCTATAATGACGTTCTTAAAGGATGTATTGAGGTTAAGGAGTACAGGCGGTTAACCAGTTTGATTTTTCGTGAAATTTTAAAAGATTCCGATATAAATTGTGTTAAAGCGAATATTATGGCTTTTTGCGTTGATGTTTTCCAAATGACGATTAACCGCAGGGCCTGGCATATTGAAAAAACTGACGAAAAATTATGTATTAGCTCGGAGGCGGAAGGTAAATAGATGACAATTTCACATGAATTTTTGCTTGTAATCATTATAAATGTGCTTTCTTCCGGGCTCTTCCTCGGCGGGATGGCTGTGTCTATTAAATTTATCGAAGAACAGATAAAACGTCTGGAAATTAAGCAGGACAAACACAATCACTTGATTGAACGAATGGTAAAGGTCGAAGAGTCTCTGAAAAGTGTTCACCACAGAATTGATGAATTGAATTGGAAGATAGGAGAAGAAGAATGATGTTAATTACAAAAAATTTTAAGCTTGAAGAATTTTACTATTCTGAAACCGCCTCTCAGTTAAAAATCGATAACACTCCGGATATTGCGGCTGTTATCAATATTACGAGGCTTTGCGACAATGTTATGCAAAAAATACGGGAACATTTCAATGCTCCCGTATTTATTTCCTCAGCTTACCGCTGTGAGGCTTTGAATAACGCTCTCGGCGGTGTAAAAAACTCGCAGCACCTGTGCGGACAAGCCGCTGATTTTACTGTCTCCGGGTATTCAGTTATGCAGGTTTTTCAATGGTGTAAAGAAAATCTTGAGTTTGACCAGTTAATTATTGAAAAAAATCTTTGGATTCATATATCTTTTAATTATTTCAAGAACAGGCATGATGTATTGAGTTTCGATGGTGCAAAATATACTGCTGTGTGAGGTTCTACCTGCAAAAGCTTGCATCGCCTATGTCTGAACATCTTGCGCTGTATTGTTTGGGCGGATCGGATTCCATGTTTCTTACTCTTGTATAGTCAAGAGTATTATATCTGAACGGTATGGCTTTTATTGTCGATGCACCCTGTGTGCTTTGTATCTGGGCTGTTTCCGGATAATTTTTGTAAGTTGTGCGGGTGCTGTCGTAGTATGATTTATTCATTTTGTAGGGGTTATAGTTATAGTTGTAATTAGCGGAGTTTGTCGAAGTGTATGAGGCGGAGGATGAGCTGCCGTAATTGTATCGGGAATGCGTCGCTTTATACCTTGCTGATGTTGCAGCGGCAGAGTTATAGCTATAGGCGCCTGTGCCGTATGAACTGTATCCCGCAGTTCCGTACCTGCTATATGCAAATACCGGTGTTCCTATTAGTAGTAATGTAATTATAATTATATTAATTTTCATATTGATGAAATGGTAGCATACTTTTTATAAAAATTCACACAGAATTAAATTACTTAACAAAATGCCCTCGTTGCTAAGTCTATATCCTGTTCGGGTTTTTAGCAAATGTCCTGTTTCAAGAAATTTTTTAAGCGGAAGTTTGTATGTTTGCTCAAAATCTATTGAATATTTTTGGTTTATCAGTTTTATATTTATGCCGTTGCACTTTCTAAAGCCCAGAAATATTTCTTCTTGGAGTTTTTCTTTTGTTGTGAGTTTATGCGATGTTGATTTTTTTAACGGTTCTTTCAGGTATTCCTTTAGGCTCGCAGAGTTTGCATATCTTATTCCGTCAACATAGCCGTGTGCTGCAATTCCAAATCCGTAATACTCGCTGTTATTCCAGTAGTTTAGATTATGCCCGGATTCTTTTCCTTTTTTTGAAAAGTTGCTGAATTCGTAATGTATATAACCGTATTTTTTCATTATGTCTGTTGCACTCAGAAACATATCAGCCTGCAAATCTTCATCCGCAAGATTTGCAGGCTTTTTTTTGGCAAACTTTGAACCTGCTTCAATTTTTAATCCGTATAAAGATATATGTTCCGGATTCAATTCTGCGGCTTTAGTTAGGGTGTTTTGAAAATTTTTCAGCGATTGCAGCGGTAAACCGTATATAAAATCAAGGTTGATATTGTTAAAACCGGCTTCTTTTGCTGCAAGATATTTTGTAACAGCTTCTTCTGAATCATGCAACCGCCCTGCCGCTTTTAAAATATTATCGTCAAAACTTTGAACCCCAAGGCTTAAGCGGTTAATTCCGGCACTCCTTATTTCTGATAAATATTCCGTATCTATTGAGTCCGGATTGGCTTCCATCGTGATTTCAGTATTTTTAGAAATTTTAAAACAATCCAGAAGTCTTTTTACTTCTTCTGCGCTAATCAGTGACGGTGTTCCTCCGCCAATATATAAGGTCTTTAGAATTTCTCCCCTGTAAAAGTGCTTTATTTCTGTCAGTAGTGTGTCAATATATTGAGATATCAATTCTGTTTGTGCAAAAGAAACAAAAGAACAATAGCCGCATTTTCGTTTACAAAAAGGAATATGAATATATACGCTTTCCGGCATTATATCAGTCTTTCATGCTTAAAATGCTTTTTCCCTTCGCAATAGTCTTCTACGATTTGTCCGCTTCCGTACAATTTATATTTATAAATAGTAAGTCCTTCCAATCCTACAGGCCCTCTGGCATGTGTTTTATTTGTTGAAATGCCGACTTCTGCTCCCAGTCCGTATCTGAATCCGTCAGCGAACCTTGTTGATGCATTAGCAAATATCCCCGCTGAATCAACAAGATTCATAAAAAGTTCTATTTTCCCGGGGTTTAGTGATAAAATACAATCAGTATGGCCGGAGCCATAAATGTTAATATGAGCGATTGCATCAAATATGTCTTTTACGGATTTAACGGAAACGGTCTTGTCTCCATATTCCGTTGCCCAATCTTCTTTGTCTGCTGCTTCCAGATGTTTAACAACTTTTCTGCAGTGCTCATCTCCTTTTATTCTTACACCTGCAAGTTCAAGTGCTTTGACCAGTTCCGGCAGAAAATCATTCAATATATTTTCGTTAATTAATATAGTTTCAACAGCATTACAAGCACTTGGATATTGTGTTTTTGCATCCACACAGATTTTAATCGCTTTTTCTTTATCAAGCGTTTCATCGGCGTATATGTGACAAATTCCTGATGCATGTCCCAAAACAGGAATTTTTGTATTTTCTTTTATGTATTTAACCAGTGAATTTCCGCCTCTTGGGATAATTAAATCTATATACTTATCCATAGTTAACATTTCATTAACGTCATCTCTTGTTAATAGAAGATTTATCGCTCCTTTAGGAAATTCCTCAACAGAATCAAGCGCTTTATTTATTAGTTCCGTTAATATTAAATTTGTATTCGTTGATTCTTTGCCGCCTTTTAACAATACTGCATTTGCGGATTTTACCGCTAAAGATGCTATTTGCGGTATTACATCCGGTCTTGCTTCAAAAATTACGCCTATGACTCCTATAGGGCAGCTTACTCTATATAAGTCAAGTCCGTCATCCAGCTGCATTGCCCATTGCTTTTTATTAACGGGATCGTCCAATTTTGCAACATCTTTTATGCCGAGAATCATATCTCGCATTTTATTGTCATCCAGTTTTAAACGGTTATAAACGGATGTGCTGATTTCTCCTGATTCAAGCATTTTTTCTGCTATATTAAGGTCTTTTTTATTTGCAGCAAGAATTTTTTCTTTATTGTTTTCAAGTGTTTCAGCTATTTTTATGAGAGCCCGGTCTTTTATCTCTCTTTCTAGTGATGCCAATGTGTAGGAGGCAAGTTTCGCATTTTGTGCAATTTTTTTTAAATTAGTCATAAAACCTCCGTCTCTATAGCCGTGCTATATTATCTCTTGTAATTATTGCATCATAATTTTTGTATCCGAGTATTTTAAGAATATTATCGGAGTGTTCTCCCATAATTTTTCTACAGTCACTGCAGTTATAATTTATCATGCCTCTTGCAAATTCAACATTGTTTGTGTCTAAAATACTGACAATTTCGCCCTTTTGAAAATCTCCTCTGATTTCAGTGACTCCTATCGGCAGAAGGCTTGAGTCTTTTTCTGTAATTGCTTTTTTTGCTCCGTCGTTTACAATCAGTTGTCCGTTTATATTTGTTGCATATGCAATCCACCTTTTTTTGTTAGGCAGATTTTCAATAGGCAAAAATACAGTTCCGAGTTCTTCTTTTGCAAAAAGTCTTTTTATTATATGGGGCTCTTTTCCGTTTGCTATTATTGCCATTCCTCCTGAACGGGTGACCACTTTCATTGCTTCCAGTTTTGTTTTCATCCCGCCTCGTCCGCCTTTAGATGCATTTCTTGCAAATTTTTCAATGTCTTCTGTTACGTCATCAACAATTTTTATTATTTTTGCGTTTGGATTCTCTTTTGGATTATCATCGAAAAGTCCGTCAATATCTGACAGTACAACCAGCAAATCTGCTTCGAGTTCGCTTGCTACCAGTGCGGAAAGTTTGTCATTGTCGGAAAAACTTGTATGAAAGGCGTCTCCGTAAAAATCCAGCTCAGCTGTTGAGACTGTATCATTTTGATTTATAACAGGTAATGCACCTATAGACAGCAATGTATTAAGCGTTTCTGACAGGCTTAAGTATTTTTTTCTTTGAGTAAAATCCTCTTCAGTGAGCAGTATTTGAGCAGTAATAATGCCGTACTTGCCAAAACCGTCTTCATATATTGACATCAGTCCGCATTGTCCGACTGCGGCACAGGCCTGTTTTAATGCAACACTTTCATTTGAATCGACATTTAGCTTTTTAGCGCCGAGGCCTACTGCACCTGAGGTGACTATAATGATTTCTTTTCCTGTACGTTTTAGCAGTGCAAGTTCTTCAATGAATGAATATATGCGTGATAACGATATTTCACGCTGTTCATTTCTCAGAACATTTGTTCCGAATTTAAAAACAATTCTTTTTGCGTTTACTAATTTATCTCTTATTTCTTGTTGATTCATAGTTATGATTATAATTTAAAGAGATATAAAAGTAAATTTGCAGATTATTTTTCAAAGACTGCGCTGATAACTCTGTCTGTTCCGCTCAAGTCCTTAAGAATTTCAACATTTTTGTATCCGTAAAATTCTAAGATGTCTTTGACAAGTCTGGATTGGTTTATACCAATTTCAAAAATTAAGTGCGCATTGGGATTTAAATACTTGTAAGACTGTGAAATTATTTTTTCGTAATTTTCTATTCCGTATTCATCTTCCGTAAACAGCGCAAGTTCCGGTTCATATACGCTCACTTCCGTTTGAAGATTCTTTTTTTCTTTTTTAGGAATATATGGAGGATTTGATATTATTAAATCAAATTTTTCATCTATATTTGAAAAAAAATCAGATTTTCTAAATAATGCACGATTCATAAGGTTCATTTTCATTGCGTTATCAAGAGCTATTTTTAGTGCATCTTTTGATATGTCTACTCCTAAAACCTGTGCATTTGTCAATTTTGCTATCATGCAGGCAATACATCCTGAGCCTGTGCCGATATCTAATACTTGTGCGCAGTTTTCGTTTTGTATTATTTCTATTGCTCTTCGCACGAGAAGTTCAGTCTCCGGGCGGGGAATTAAAGTGTCTTTTGACACAATAAATTCCTCATTCATAAAATATGATTTTCCTAAAATTTGTGCTAACGGTTCTTTTGTTTTTATTCTTCGCTGTACGATTTTTAATATCTTTTCCTTGCTTAATTCGTCAGGATTTTTCCCTAAAATAATATCCTTTTTAGATAAACCGGCAATCGCTTCTATTGCAAAATCTATTTCAGCCGCAGCTTCCGAGTCAGAATAATTATTGGTCTTATATAAATCATACAACTTTTTACGAAGATGTTTCATCAAGAATTTTCCCTATCATATTCTTTAAATCTAAGCGGGAAAGTCCTGTTGTGTCAACTTTTTTTATATTATGTCTTGAACAAAGCTGTTCATAGTAATAAAGCTGCTTTTTTGTCGGCTCTTGCTTTGACATTATCCGTTCTTGTAATTTTTGTTTTTGCTCTTTGAGTACTTTTTTCTGAGTTTCTGCAAATGACTTTTGTTTGTTTTTTATTTCAATTTGTTTTTTACATTCAATTATATATTTTTTTAATTCTTCTATAAATTTTTCTTTTTCAAATTCTGTTATTATCCATTCAAAATGGGGATTATGCTGTTCGTAATAGTATGTTTCGTTTTCTATGAACAAATCTAAAATTTCTTCTGTATTTTTTTCACAATGTTTTTTTACAAAGCTTTTTATGAAGCTCAATAGTGATGACTTTTGATTTCTAGTCAACTCTAAAAACAGCATATTTTTTATATAATACATTATTCTCAGCTATTTATATTTTTACTTTTAACACGATTATTTTAATATATCATTAATATCAAATTTTTTGGTCAGTTTTTCATTTGCAAAGACAGCCAGTTTTTTTAATATAGGGTTGGTTACCTTTGCTTTAGAAGAGCAGGGCTTAATTTTTTCTGCTTCTTTTTGCTGTTTTAAGTTTTCTGTTATATCTATGATTTTATCCATAATTATATTTTAACTCATTTTTTTCAGTGCTGCTATATAAATAAAAAAGCTTTTTATTGAAGAATTGCTATTTTATTTCTGATTTGAATATTAAGAAATATTAAGTGAAATTAAACCAAAAAGGCAATTATTTAAAAAGTATATACTTTATACATATAAGAAAGTAAAAATCACGAGAGGACAACATGGGCTCACCAAAAGACATACAAAAAAATCAAAGCTCATTTCTGGTTAAAAGACCGGCAATATCCGATAGTGCGAATATACATAATATAAATTCTCAACTCGGCCCGGGTGTACCGCTTTTTAACAACTTTAGTGATTTGGGTGTATCCAGAATACAACCAAGCCGGTTTAATATCGGAAGCAATGTTACTAAAATGGATCTCAAAACAAAAGATGTCTTTAGCGTTGCTTACGGTAATTGTGATTGTAAATATTTTAATACCGGTTATGATTTAAGCGATAAGTATAATACTTGTAATTATCTCAATTCTTATCAAAATAAAACCAGTTTCTGGGACAGATTGTTTAATGGTTTTGGAAAAGCGCTGATGATTGGCGGTTTTGTTTCTGCCGGAATCGGATTGGTCGGCGGCATAATGTCATTATTTTCAAAAAATAAATCCGAAGCCTCTTCAGAATCCGACAAAGGCGAAGAAATAAAAGTACATGATGCCGAAGATATAAATGTCAGCGATACAGAAGAATCTCAAACTTTATCGGAATTAGATGAACTTGATATTTCCGAACTTATTGAACGAAGAGACAATTTGCAAACTGAAGTCGATAAAATGAAAGAAGACTACGCAAATATAGATTCAAGTATCAGTTCATTGGAACAAGAAAAAGAAGCTTTGACATCACCAAAGCGCCAAGCTAAAACTGCTTGGGATAATAAACAAAAAGAACTGGGCAATATGCGCTCAGAGTTTAATAGAGCAAGAGATAATCAAGAAAAATGTAACAAGGCTGTAACATCCATCAGAAAAGATTTAGACGGTATTAATGAGGATATTACCTTAAAAGAAAACCAATTGCAGCAAATGCAGAATGCAGGGCAGGATACAACAGCTTTATCGGCTGAAATCAGAGAATTGAAAGCTAAAAGAGAAGAAACCAAACGTGCTTTGAACGTAGCAATGAATAATTTAGAAAAAGCTAATGAGGAATTCAAGCAAAAAGGTGAACAAGTTGAAACTTTAGAAAAAGAAGCTAACTCATTGAAAGAACAATATAACAGCTATCAAGACAGAATTTCTCAAATTGATGAAAAAATCAAATCATTAAAAAATGACAAAAAAGAATATCCTTCAAAAATAGCAGAAAAAGAAACACATATTGAAATAGTAAATATAAAACTTCAACATAAAGAAAACGAACCTGCATAAATAATATAAATATTTTGATACAAATATTGTTAAATAATTGTAATCTGTAAGTATTTCGTATATCCTTTAAGTACAGATATTCTCTGTAATCCTTCTTTATATGTATAGCTTTTTAGCTGTTCTGTTAATAGGAGTATAGTTAAAAGTGAGTATCAGATGTATTGTAACGGATAAATACGAAAAATTCGGATTTATATCGAATTAGTATATACTGATATCGCACCATAAAGAAAAGGTGTCGGAAATGGAAAATAATTCACAAGATTTCTACTTAATTGATTTGTCATATGCATTGAGTCCTGCTGATATAGTTTTTGAACTCAGCACAATTTTAGAACAGGAAATGGCTCATAATCAAAAAGTTTATTTGAAATTGGGTAATGTTGATTTAAACCAATCCCAGCTATTGAGCATCAAATCTCTTATCAATAGCATTAATTCAACGCTAAATGCTCTTTCTTCCGAGTCAAAACAAACAGAACTTGCAGCTGCGACAATCGGTCTAAATGTCTCGGTAAAAGAAAAAGAAGAGGAACCCTCTGCTCAGTATATTCCAATGACAGAACATCTGGAAAAAACGGTTTCTGCTGAGATGGCGGATTCCGGTTTTGAATTTGAAGTAAATGCAGAAAAAGAAACACAAGAGATACAAGAAACAGAAACTGTTGAGGAGAAAGAAAATAACATCGGGAATAAAGCTTTAAATACCGTGTCTGCTGATGAACAGCAAGAGCCTGTTCCTTCTCTTGAGAAAACGGCGGCTGAAAATGAAGGTAAGGAGGAAGTCCTTGGTTTAGATAAAGAGTCTGCCGGTATTGAAGAAACTGAAACACAAAATAATGACAATTCCGATAACTTTGAAAATTCCGATAATATAGATTCACTTGATGAAAAGATTGAATGCAAACAAGAATCTGTTAATATACCGCCCTTAGAAAATGAAGAAATACAAGCGCAGCTTGACAGTATTTTTAATTCTGAGACAAAACTTGAAAATATACTGGCTGAGCAGGAAAATTATCCTTTTGTACAAGAGGCTGTTGATATTGAAATTCCGGAGGAAGAGGAACTTACGGAAGAAGATTATCAGATATTAACAATGCCTACAAAGTATGTAAAACAGACTATTCGCTCGGGTCAGGTTATAAAATTTGACGGAAATATAATCGTTATCGGCGATTGTCATCCAGGTTCGGAACTGCATGCTGCGGGTGATATAACGGTATGGGGCACATTAGGCGGTATAGCTCATGCCGGTTGCGAGGGCAATCGAAGAGCAAGAATACGTGCACTGCAATTGAATGCAATTCAATTACGTATCGGTGAATTTTATGCTCGCAGACCTGATGCGCTCAATGTTGCATATATCGACAAAACAAATTCGGTAACTCCGGAAGAGGCGAGAATTATAAATGATAATATTGTTATTTTAAAATTAACAGATTGAATTTAAAACCAGTAGTACTAATTAGAAAACCATATAAAAGGAGCACAAATAATGACAGGGAGAGTAATCGTAATTACCTCAGGAAAAGGCGGGGTTGGAAAAACTACTACCAGTGCTAATATAGGAACGGCATTGGCAAAGAACGGAGCCGGTGTAGTTTTAATAGATACTGATATCGGGTTGAGAAATTTGGATTTGCTGTTGGGATTGGAAAACAGAATTGTCTATACACTGGTAGATGTAGTGGAAGAACGATGCAAACTTAAGCAGGCACTTGTTAAAGATAAAAAGAATCCTAATTTATGCCTGCTGGCAGCGGCTCAAACCAGAGATAAATCTGCAGTAACTGCCGAACAGCTGAAAGCTATTTGTGAGGAATTGCAAGAAGAATACGATTACATATTAGTCGATTGTCCCGCAGGTATTGAACAGGGCTTTCAAACTGCTATTGCCGGAGCATCAGAGGCTATTGTTGTAACTACGCCTGAAATGTCAGCGGTACGGGATGCGGACAGGATAATAGGTCTGTTGGAAGCAAAAGAGGAAATCAAATCATACAAGCTTTTAATAAATCGTGTACGCCCGAGTATGATTAAAGCAAATGACATGATGAGTGTCGATGATGTTGTTGATATACTTTCTTGCAATCTCATTGGTATTATTCCGGAGGATACCGGTATAATAACATCTACAAATAAAGGCGAGCCTATTGTAAATGATGAAAAATCACTTGCCGGACAGGCATATAATAATGTTGCCAGAAGAATATCCGGCGAGGAAGTTCCTTTTCTTGATATAGATGAACCTAAAGGTTTTGATGCTCTGGTTGCTAAAGTAAAAAAACTTTTCGGGATAAAAGGATAGGAAGGAGCCGGAACGATGAAAGAGATTTTTACAGATTTTTATAAACGTGTCATAGGCTTTTTCCAAAATGATAAAGGCGAAAATACAAAGGATGCTGCTACCAACCGATTAAAATTGGTTCTTTTGCATGACAGAACGAATCTTGATACTGTAACGATGCAAAAAATGCGTGAACAGTTGATTAATGTGATTTCTAAATATATAGAAATTGATAAAGAGGCTCTTGACTTAAACCTTGAAGGTGAAGGGGATTCAATTGCTCTTATGCTCAACATTCCTGTTGTCAGAGCAAGAACAAAAGAGGAAATTGAAGAACTTGAAATAGCAGAAGAAGAGGCAAAAAGAGCAGAAATTCTTGCAGCTCTGGAGGAGGCCGCTTCTGAAGAAGATGGTACTGCATCTGCGGAAAATGAGAAAAATGAGGAAGATGCGTCTGAGAAATCAGATGAATCCGGGCAGACAGATTCGTCTGAAGATGCAAATCCTCAGGACAAGGAACCTGAGAATTCATCTGAATCATCTGTTAATGAAACGGAAGTGGAGGATTCTTCTGATACACCTGTTGAGCAAACAGAACACAAAAAGAAAAAAAGTAAAAAATAAATCATAAATTAAAATAAAAAGGGCCGATAAGTTTGTTTATCGGCCTTTTTTCATCTATTAAAGGTATTTTATTTTTAAGAATATTATTTATTATAAAAATGAAGAGGTGTTTAATATGTGGAAACATTTTGGTGAATCAATAATATTAACTATAATAGGTTTAGTTATTGCATATTTATGGGCTGAACATATGCATCCGGGAAGCGGTTTGTTCAGTTTGTTTATCGTATTTGTGCTGAGTGTATTAGAGATTAGTCTTTCTTTTGACAATGCAGTCGTTAATGCCATGAAACTTGAGCATATGAGCGACAAGTGGAGACATAGATTTTTAACCTGGGGTATTGCCATAGCCGTGTTCGGCATGAGGTTTTTATTCCCGGTGCTGATAGTTTCTTTATTTGCTAATGTTTCTATGCTTAATGTGGCAAAAATGGCTGTTTATAATGCTGATAAATATGCACATTACCTGCATGAAACCCATGCTCCGATAGTGGCATTCGGCGGTGCTTTTTTGATGATGTTGTTTCTTCACTACTTTTTTAATGAACAAAAAAAGATACACTGGATAAAATTTATTGAAGAAAAACTGTGCCATGCCGGGCATATATACGGGTTGGAGACGGTTATTACTTTGATTTCAATCTGCCTTGTTCAGCAGCATGTTGCGGAATCTCACAGATTACAGGTTGTGTTGTCGGGTATTGGAGGTGTAGTTTTATACCTGTTAATTGATGGTATCAGTAAATTTTTGGAAGCAAAAGAAGCGGAAAGAACTGCAAAATTAGTGAACAGTTGTGCCAGAACCGGCGGATTTGTTTCATTTATGTATTTAGAACTGATAGATGCGTCTTTTTCTTTGGACGGAGTATTAGGTGCTTTCGCATTGAGTAAAGATATTATAATTATTTCTATCGGGCTTGCGATTGGAGCCATTTTTGTTCGTTCATTAACAATTCTTCTTGTTGAAGAAGGTACGCTAAAGCAGTTCCGGTATCTTGAACACGGAGCCCACTGGGCAATTGGTGCTCTGGCCTGTTTGATGTTTGTTTCTACTTTTCATGAAGTGCCGGAGGTCATAACGGGGCTTTTGGGATTAGTGTTTATAGTTTGTGCTTTTATTTCTTCTGTTTTGTATAACAGAAAACAAAATCAATAATTTTTTCGGCTTATATTATTTTTTATTTTGAATTATTAATTTTTTGTTTATTTTTTTATAATTTTTGAAATTCGATGATATAAAATAAATAGTTAGTAAATGTTGATAGTTCAAAGGAGAATAATATGGCTAAAACAATTGGTATTGACTTGGGAACTACAAACTCTGTTGTTGCGGTAATGGAAGGCGGAAAACCAACCGTTATTGCTAATGCGGAAGGTTCCAGAACAACTCCGTCAATAGTTGGCTTTTCCAAAACAGGTGAGAAATTGGTCGGTCAGCTGGCAAAACGTCAGGCAATTCTTAACCCGGATAAAACAATTGCTTCAATTAAAAGACAGATGGGTTCTGATTATAAAAAAGAAATAAACGGAAAAGAATATACACCGCAAGAAATTTCGGCAATGATATTGAGAAAACTTGCTGATGATGCTTCTGCGTATCTCGGCGAAAAAGTTACATCAGCTGTAATTACGGTTCCTGCTTATTTTAATGATGCTCAAAGACAAGCAACAAAAGATGCCGGTAAAATCGCAGGTTTGGATGTACTTCGTATTGTAAACGAGCCTACGGCAGCAGCTCTTGCTTACGGTCTGGAAAAAGATAAACCGGAAAAAGTTTTGGTTTTTGACCTTGGCGGCGGTACGTTTGATGTGTCTGTTCTTGAAATTGGGGACGGAGTGCATGAAGTTCTTTCAACATCTGGTGATACACACCTCGGTGGTGATGACTTTGACCAAAAGATTATCGATTGGATGGCTGAAGAATTCAAAAAACAAGAAGGTATTGACCTTAGAGGTGATAAACAAGCTATGCAGCGTTTAAAAGAAGCTGCTGAAAAAGCTAAATGTGAACTTTCGTCCGTAGTTGAAACTACAATTAATCTTCCGTTCATTACTGCTGATGCAAATGGCGCAAAACACCTTGACTTGCAATTGACAAGAGCAAAATTTGAAGAGCTTTCTTATGATTTGCTTGAAAGATGTAAAAAGCCTGTAGAACAAGCCTTGCAAGATGCAGGTTTAACAAAAGGCGATATAAATGAGGTTGTTCTTGTCGGTGGTTCAACCCGTATTCCGGCTGTTCAGGCTCTGGTTAAAGAGTATACAGGAAAAGAACCTAACCAGTCAGTTAACCCTGATGAAGTAGTTGCCGTAGGTGCTGCTGTTCAAGCGGGTGTTCTGGCTGGGGAAGTTAAAGATATCGTACTTCTTGATGTAACTCCGTTAACACTCGGTATTGAAACATTAGGCGGGGTAATGACTCCTTTGGTTCCAAGAAATACAACTATACCGGTTTCAAAATCTCAGGTATTCTCTACTGCTGAGAATAACCAGACTGCTGTTGATGTTCATGTACTTCAAGGTGAACGCCCGATGGCTAAAGATAATAAATCTCTCGGTATGTTCAGATTGGACGGTATTCCGCCGGCAATGAGAGGTTTGCCTCAAATTGAAGTTACTTTTGATATTGATGCAAACGGTATTGTTAATGTTTCTGCTAAGGATAAGGCAACTAACAAAGAACAAAAAATAACTATCACAAATTCTTCTAACCTTTCAGAAGCTGATATCGACAGAATGGTTAAAGAAGCTGAAGCTAACGCTGAAGCAGATAAAAAGCATAAAGAAGAAGCTGAAATAAGAAATAATGCAAACAGCTTAATCTCATCCGCTGAAAGAATTGTTAAAGACTTTGAAGGCAAAATTTCGGATGCGGATAAAGCTAAACTGGAAGAACAAAGAAAAGCTCTTGAAGAAGCTGTAAAAGCTAATAAACCTGCTGATGAACTGAAAAAGCTGTCAGAGGATTTACAGCAAACTATGTACGGAATCTCTCAAGCTGCTTATAGCCAGGTTCAACAAGAGTCTGCTGATAATTCTTCATCTGAATCCGCTTCTTCTGAAACTTCAAACTCTGATGACGATGTAATAGATGCAGAGTATACAAAAGAATAATTGAGTTTCAAGTTCTTATAACCTAACTAAAGTCCTGCGAAAGCAGGACTTTTTTTGTGCGGTAAATTTTTCTTAACAGTGCTGCTGATTAATAGCAAAAATTTTCTTTTTTTTCTTTTAAATAAACACTGTTAAAGAGAACGAAAAGAGTGTATTGTAGTGCGCACAATTTCAACTGTAACTGTTTCCGGTAGAGAAAAACCCTATTATTTGACGAGAGAACGTACGACCGAAGAAAAAAAGATAATAGCGGAAGAAAGAAAGCGGGCAAAAATCCTTACCGCAAGTTGTGTATCCGGTGGTTTACTCGGTACTGTCATATATTTTGGTATAAAGTTGCTTCGCCGCAGACCGACGCTATAATGAGGGTTTCTTTTCTACATTGACTTGAAAGTTGCCCGGTTTTAGCAGCGGCAGTTTGTCATATGTAACTTTGATTCTTAAGTAATCATAAGACGGTTCAATCAACGCAGGTGCACTAATATGATAAATGTCTTTTGAATCTTCTTTTATTGAAAAATGATGATAATGGCCGGAAACTATCATTAATATGTTGCTATGTTTGTTTATAACCGAAGCATAATCTAAAGAATTCAGGATATTTCTGCTGTTGTCTTTTACAGGTTCAAAATATGGTACATGCTGTAGTAATATTACCTTTTTATTCTTATATTTAGTTAAAATTTCATCAAGCCAGGTCAATGTATCTGTTGAAAAATACCCATGATTTCCGGGCATGGCCAAAGATGTACTGTCCAAACCAATAACCACTATATCCGATGTTGGTTTAAAATAGAAGTTTGTATTATATTTTTTCTGGGTTTTGCTGTGTTGTGAAATGATTTTTGCAAAATCCTCCCGATTTATCCCTGAATATTTATATGTATCTGTATTGCCGGCAATAATATAATAAGGGCGTTTGATTCTTTTTATTCTTTCCAGAAAAGATGTTAAAATTTCAGGTTTGGATTTTTCAATATTGCTGCCTAAAAATACAACAAAATCCGGTTTTTCTTCGTTCATTCTGTCGATAAAACAGCTTAGGACTTTGGGTGAAACATTTTTTTTTGTATTGTTTGGCGATATTAGAGAATAATGAAGGTCAGAACCTACGGAAAATGTTAATGTTTTTGCGCTGCAAAATGGTGCACATAACATTACGATAAATAAGATTGCAAATTTAATAACAGTTCTGTCCATCTAACTTCCCCTAATATTTATTTCATACTATAAATTATAAGAGAGATGAACTAAAAAGTGAAACATGTAATTTTTATGATGTTTTACTTGATTGTCGAATTATGTTTAGTTCCGGCTTCGTAACCGCAGATTAAAAATATAGCGGGAAGCGCTTTACTTATAAAGTTTTTAACAGTTTCGCCCGTTGCGGTAAGAGCGACAACTGTCATTATATCATCAATATGTATGCCAAAATCTTTTGCCGTAATTTTTCTTTTGTCATCTTCTTTAAAAATGACTTTGTTAACTTTAGAAGCAACCCAATTTCCGCCGGTTACACCTGCTCCAACGCCTACAATTGCTGCCGCACCGCCAATAATTCCCTCTTTTAATTTTGATAAATTGCGTTTCTTAATTTGGTTCAGCGTAATCCCAACAATCGATATAGGTGTAATTATATTTCCCAAGAACTGATGGATTCCTTCTTTAAGCTTTGCTTTTCGATTTTCTTTTTTGTCGGCAATAAGTCCGCCTGCAAGTCCGCCGACAGTTGAAGATGTCGCAAGAGCAATAACTTTTAACGGAGATTCAAAATCGATTTTAAAAAGATTTTTTATATTTAACTTTCCCGGAAATTGTTTTTTGGAAAGTACTGCTAGAATGCCGAGTGTTGTAACCATACTTCCGCAAAGAGCTGCTGCTTTAACTTTGTTATCTGTATGATAACTGTTCTCTGCCATCTGTTTTACATCAAGAACTCCGCCTGTGTTTACATATTTATGAGTTTGTGCCGGTTGTTGTACTAATTTTGTAATCATTAATTTTTACCTGGGATATGTTTGAATTAAATATCTGAAAATTTTTCTTTGCTGATTTTTTTTAGCTTTGTAAAATAAATTAACAGAAAGTGACGGTCTTTAATATACCCATTATATTATAAAAATTATAATAAGTTATAATGAGGAATTTTCTTTATAAACTAATTCTTTAGCTTTTTTCCATAATAAGTCATATTCTTCAAATGAATATTTATTTAAATCTTTTTGCGCAATTTCTTCCATTTTTCTGAATCTTTTCATGAATTTTTTATTTGCCTTTAAAAGTGCTTGTTCTGCGTCTATTTTATTCCATCTTGCAAGATTTACTATAGCAAATAATAAATCTCCCAGTTCTTCTTCTGCATTTTCTTTATCTTGTTGTTTTACTGCTTCTTGAAATTCAATCATTTCGGATTTAACACAGTCAATTAACATTTCTTCATTCGGCCATTCAAAGCCGACAGAAACAGCTTTTTTGCTGATTTTTTGAGCGCTCATTAATGCTGACTGGGATTTTGAAATCCCGTCCATTAGGGATTTTCTATGCTTTTTTTCCTGTTGTTTGATAAGTTCCCAGTTGTGTATTATGTCTTCTGTTGAATTTATATTAACATCACCGAATACATGCGGATGTCTTCTGATGAGTTTGTCAGCTATGCCTTTGGCTACTTCCTCTATATCGAATTCTCCAGCTTCTTTAGCAATCTGAGAATGAAGAACTATTTGCAAAAGGACATCTCCCAGTTCCTCTTTAAGATGAACCGCATCGTTATCGTCAATTGCGTCGACTGCTTCATATGCTTCTTCCAGCATGTTTTTACGCAATGTTTGGTGTGTTTGTTCTCTGTCCCAGGCACAGCCGTTTTCTGAACGTAATGTTTTTATTATATCTATTAATCTTTCAATTTCAGGATAATTCATTTTCTCATTTACCGCTTAAGAGCCTGAAACAATAATTGTAAAATCACTGTGTACACAATACATTCGTATTGGGTCATATACAAATTGGGATGATTTTAATTCAGGGATACGTTTTTTTAGCAAGGTAATAAACTCGCTTGTGACTGCTGCGTTGTGCCCGATAACCTGTGAATGAGGGAGATGTGCTCTTCCGATACAGTTTACTTCATATCCGTTGGCTTTCAGAGCTTCTTTGATTCTCATTGCTTCATCTTCTTTATCAAAAGAATACATAATTCCTGCAATTAACTTTTTGTCGGAAACATCCGGTTTGTCTCTGTATACCAGTCTGTCAATGACCTCCTGTGTTTTTTCAGGATCCAGAATCCAGTAGCTGATATAGCCTTTTTTTGACGGAGCTCCGGGTAATGTTGCAAATTGAACATCATCGAGCCGGATATTTCTCATTGCTGCGGCAAGGTGTGACATTTCATATAATGTCATATCTGTCTTTACATATGTAGACGCAAGGTTCAGAACTTCAGGAATTTGAGGAATAACTGAAGGAGACTGAAGTTTTTCCAATAGTGCCTTTAAAAACCATTGTTGTCTGGAGGTTCTTCCGATATCTCCCAGTCCGTCTTTTCTGTATCGCAAATAACCTTCTACCTGATCACCGTTTAAAACCCGTAAACCTTTTTGAAGGTTTATGTGCAGTCCTCCTGCATTGTCATTGTAGTACATATTTTTTTCAATATATACAGGTACGCCGCCTATTGCGTCAACAAGTTTTTTTACGCCTTCATTATTGATTACAACATATCTGTTGATTTTAATTCCCAGTGTTTCTTCTATTGTTTTTTTTGTTAAATCAATTCCTCCGAGTGCATGTGCCGCATTTATCTTTTGAACACCATATTCTCCGGCTAAATATACTTTACTGTCTCTGGGTATTGAAATGGCATTAACAGAATGTGAACGGGGGTCAATATTTAATAGTACTATTGTATCCGAACGTGTTCCTTTAAATTTATCAGCATTTTGACCGTTTGAATCGACTCCTAATATCAAAATGTTTTGTTTTTGTTGAAAAATAGGAACATTAAATCCTTTTTTGACTTTTGGGTCTAAGGTTTTCAAAGGTGTCAGAAAGCTGATTTTGCTTAAGTCTATATATTCTCCGGCTGCAGCCAGATAGCCGAAAGCGGCGATAACGGCTATTAAAACAGTTAAGAATAATCCCGCAAAAAGCTTTTTAAAATTTGTTTTGGTTGCGGATTCCTCCGTATAATTTAAGAATTCATTGTATTGTTCGTTTTTATCTCTTAATTCATTCATTATTAATGCCCCTTTAACGTAGTGTCGTAAAGTTTTGCGCTAAATTTTACGCATCATAATCAAGTCGGGTTTCCTCTACATATTTAATATTTTACTTCAAAAAAAAATTTAAAGAAAAAGCTTTTGGTACAAAAATATTATGTAAATATTTGTAACTAAATATATAAATTATGAATACTCTATATATAAATTGTTTTTATTAATATGTGGTTAATTAAAAACAGGAGACGTCATGGTTGACGGCGTAAATTATTCACTCGCTAATTCTGAGACATATCAGTACCACTATGAGCAATATCTGAAAATGAAAAAAGCTTATGGGCCTGATTTGACGTTTCAGGCATATTTGAGCCTTCAATGTTCGGGTTCGGATTATGCAATGCAGCGTATGGAAAATTACGTAGAGTCCGGAAATCCCAACAGAGGTGACGGAATAGACGGAAATACCCTGAGCAATAACAGGACTGTTTATAGTTCCACAAACAAAAACGGACAAATGTATCAAACCGAAGACATGGAAGGATTCTACGAAATAGACTGGGATACCGGTAATATGAATTATACTACCGACAAAAACGCAGCAGCGGGAATGCTCGGTCTTGATACTTCCAGTGTCGATTTTGATACTATAGTTTTTGGCGCCGGTACAGCACAAGTTACCGATTTCGTTTTCAGCGGTCTTGATGATGGTCAACAAAGAGAAGAGTATGACCTGAAAGGTATGTACAAAAATATTGAATATGCTGTTCAGGAATTTGACCCTTGTTATATACTCAATTCTTCTTTACAGAATATGTCAGATCCTGAATATCAGAAAGCTTTGAACAACTGGGAATATCTGCAAGCTACAATTACTCAATGGATGAGTGAAGCTGATATGGAAAAACTTGCTGAATTGGATCCTTCATCTAATGAATATAAACAAGCTTTAATAGACATAATTCTTGATAAACTTGATCAGACTAATTCTTTCACCGACCACGAACATGTTCAAAGTACTGCAGGTATTGATGAATCTGGAAATGGTGAACAAATCATTGGGCCCGGCGATACAGGCTCCGCTGAAACTGACGAAGAGTTTGACTATGACAAGACTCAAGCTATCAAAGATGCAGGTATTTATCATGAATATCTGACCGGCTACAACTGGAGCGGTGAATGGTATGAAAAAGACCATCACACTGCAGGTGAAAGAGCAAATATGGACGCTCTGGAATATATGGAGCCGATTATAAATAACCTTATAAATGCACTGAAATCACAGGCCGGTTCTTCTTGGAACAGTGAAATGGCTGACTGTGCAGAAAAAGCCAAAGATGAATTGCTTCAAGGATTCTTTATCACAAAAAATGAAGATATTTGTGATGACGGAAGAATTAAACAAAGCGGTGTTTGGGCGACTACTGACTGTAAACGAAGCGGCGGCAGCGACAAACGTGCTGTTGTTAATATAAAAAATCTTGCTGATGCCTTCTTTAAAAAATTCGATGCCCTTTGCGAAAATGGCGGTAAAACTCAAGAAGAAGTTAAAGAAGAGCAACAAGAAAATGACAGGCTCCGTAATGATTTGCAAACTTTTTATAACTTTAATATAAAAAGCTCATCTCTGGGTGTAACCGGAGTAAAAAGTGAATATACAATTCCAATGATAAGCGGAAATTATAAACAAGAGGCTCAAAATAAAGTTCTTACGCCTTACGCAAATAAAATAGTAAGTGCTGTTAAAGGGAAATGTCCAAATTTAACAACAGCGCAAATTCAAGGTATTGTTGACCGAGCAATGAGCGCCACATTAAATGATGACAGCTGGGTAACTGCTGTCGGAAATATTTCTAACGGCGGTACATATCATATAGACACTGACAAGCTTTTGGATTCTTTTGCAGAAAATATAAGAGCACAGATTGTCAATGCGGGATATGAGCCTTAATAAAAAAGATGTATTAACCTATAAATGTATTAACCACATATGCGGAGATTTGAAAAAAATCTCCTTTTTTTTATTTTTTTAATTGTAAAGTTATGTTAAAAATATGATTCAAATATGTTTAAAAAATTCACAAAAGGGGAATAGTACAAGTAGAGGAACAAAAAAAGATTTAAATTTCTCTCTCTCTAATTCCTCTCTAATATGTGGTAAAGTTTAACCGGCGTGAGTCGGTTTTTTTTTGCATAAAAATTGTTATTCAAATAAAAAAAAGGCCTTAAATAAGGCCTGAATGTTTTAAATAAGAAGAGAGAGCTTTCATATTTATATAAAGTATTTTTTTTATTGAAAATTGCCCTCATTAGAGGGCAGCTTAACAAATTGAAATATTAGTTTTATATAAAGATAAAAGCTTACTTCTGTTCTTCTTTTAGTCTTTTTTGAGTGTCTTTATCAAAAAATAAAAATTCATCAGAATTTATATGTAAAACTGCAGTTTTGCCAAACTTCTTTTGTGCGTCCAGTTTTGCGGAACATTTAACACCATTGATAGTGCAGTAAATAATTTTTTCACTGCCAAGCATTTCAGATATATCTATATTTGCTGCCAGTTCAAGATTATAGGCGCTGCAATCCATTTTTTCAGGACGAATTCCGATGATAACTTCTTTTTTATCTTTTAAAAGAGCATATTGAGCGTCTGATAAAACGCAAGTCGTATCATTAAGTCTTATTGTTCTGTCTGCAATGCTCACCGGTATGAAATTCATTGAAGGCGAACCCAAAAAACCTCCTACGAAAGTATTTTGGGGATTGTAATAAATATTTTCAGGTGTATCAGCCTGTTGAATAATACCTCTGTCTAAGACTACAACTCTGTCACCCATAGTTAATGCTTCCGTTTGATCATGAGTGACATAGATAAAGGTAGTTTGTAATCTTTCGTGAAGCTTTTTTATTTCCGAGCGCATCTGTACTCTTAATTTTGCGTCAAGGTTTGATAAAGGTTCATCCATAAGAAATACCTTCGGATTTCTTACTATTGCACGTCCGAGAGCCACACGTTGCCGCTGGCCGCCGGATAATTGCTTAGGCTTTCTGTTAAGGTATTCAGTCAGATTTAAAATTTCTGCTGCTTCTTTTACCTTTTTATATATTTCATCTTTTTTGAAATTGCGCATTTTTAACGGGAATGCGATATTTTCATAAACTGTCATATGCGGATAAAGAGCATAGCTTTGAAAAACGAACGCTATATCTCTGTCTTTCGGATGTACATTATTTACGCATTTGTCATCAATGTAGATTTCTCCGCTTGTTATGTCTTCAAGTCCTGCAATCATTCTTAAAATTGTGGATTTCCCGCATCCGGAAGAGCCTACCAACACTATAAATTCTTTATCTTTGATATCTAAGGACACATCATTAATAATAGTTTTTTCATCATATTTTTTTATTATATTTTTGAGTTTGACTTCCGCCATTAGATTCTAGCTCCGATTTTTTCAGAAGGGATTACAAATGTATAAGATGTTCCTTTCATCTGTTCTGCTTCTACCCAAATTTTTCCTTTAATAAGCTTAATCAAAAGATAGACAATCCCCATTGTAAGATTTCTGTTCAATGTTTTTTTAGTAATAGCTTTTTCAACATCGGCATAGGGGTTAAATATTACGTCTTTTTCATTTTCTTGCAAGCCGCAGGAGGTATCTGAAATCTTAAACATTAAAAATGTCTTATCATCGGCCCCTTCCGGTATTTTAAATCCGGCTATTTCCAGAAATTCAAGTGACGGTGTGCTGATTTCAATTTTAATTGTGCCTGATTCAGTTCCCTTAATTGCGTTGTCAATCAGGTAATTTATTACTTTTTTAACTATAGCTTCATCACTATAGCATCCTCTTTTGGCGAGTTTATTTAAATCAACATTTAAAATAAGTTTCTTTTCATCTGCCAGTGGTTTGTATTCATTGAATATATTTGTCATTAAGCTTACAAAGTCAAACGCCTTAAATTCATAGTCGTAAATTCCGGATTCAAGCTTTGAATATTCCACAATTTTATTAATTAAGTCCAATAATTGTTCTGAATTTTTATTTATTATTCTGAGATATTTTTCCTGCTTTTCATTAATATCTCCGCTGAGTCCTTCAAGAACGGCCTGAGAAAATCCGTTCACTGAATGCAGAGGGGATGTTAATTCTGTTGCGATTTTAGAAATAAAAAGATTTTTTTCTTTAGTAATTTTATTCAAAAACTCATGTTCAAAAATAAGCTTATTAAGCATTTTCTGAGATTGTGTTACATCTCTTACTGAAACTATGAGTTCATCGGTTTCGTCAGAGTAGCGGGAGGCTTTAATCTCAAAATATCTTTCATCATCCGGTTTAAGTTTTGAACGCACAATGGAAGATGCTCCTGTTTTTGCCAAATCGCAGACAAGGTTATATCCTCCGTCGAATAAATCTAATAAATCGTAATTATCAAAATTTTCAATAGAAAACAGACTTTGAGCTTTTGAGTTTGTTTCAATTATTTCGCCTACAGGTGCTGTAATTAAAACAGCTTCAGGTAAAAATTCCAAATCCGGTTTTACTTTTGGACGGTTAAATAAGAATGATAAAAATTTCATAAAAATACTCACAATTTATGAATAAATATTATCACATTATTCTTGATTTTAACAAGTCATTAAGCTAACAATTCTTTTTGCAGCAGCTTGTTTTCTATTCCTGTGTCAAATTCGATATTTTCTTCATTTGTATTATCAGGAACCGCATTGTCCAGTCTGTTTATTTCTTCATGTAATTTTTTAAATTCATCTGTGAAATTTTTCTTATGATTATTTTGTGTTTTCTCGACATAGATTTCTCCGACTTTGTATCCTGCGGTGCTTCCTGCTATAGAGCCGGCGACAAACCCGAGGCCCTCAAGTACTGCCAATGCTGTTTTGGCATATTTGTTTTTCATATTTGAGTGTACTTCTTTTAGGTAGTCAGAGTTCAGGAAATTTTTCATAAGAGCTTCAATACCAAACATGGCGCTCATTCCGAACACTTCTTTTTTCAACTGTGCTTCCTTGTCGTCAGAAACAAGAATTCTATACCCGGCGGCGCCGACAAGCAGCGGGTTGACATGGTCGCTTGCCCAGCTTGCGCTTTTTCCTGCATATTCAAGTATTTTACTGTGTTTGGAAGCAGAACACATTGCATTTATTGCCGCCTGTGTTCCTTTGCCTAATGTATTATCCAATTTGGCTGCGGCTTTCCCTGCATTGGTTAATTGGCCTGCTGTCGCAGCAATCCGTCCACGGTCATCAATACCGTTGTTGTCCCCGAATACTTTGTTCGCATTTCTGCCGCCAAACGTACCCGATTTAACCAATGTAACTAATGTAGAAACATCAATCATGCCGTACCTTAATCTATAACACTTCCATTTATATAAAAACCATGCTTTTGAAAAAATTGCGGGCATGTATAAAAAGTGTAACAATTGGAAACATAGCACTGATAAAAGATTTCAGCTCTTGCGGATGAATGAGTTTAATTTAGTGTTTATTTTTATGTTAACTGAAGTATTTGTCTAATGCCGCTTTATCAAAGACTTCAATGCTTTCTTTGCTGTGAATAAATATCATGCAGGTTAATAATGATTTAAACATTGAAAATTCGCTTAACCCGAATTTTTTCATTAAGTCTGCCATATTTTCCGCCAAAAATTCAGTTATTAAAGTTTTATTTTTTAGAACCAAAGATGTAAAATAGTCTAAACCTTCTTTTGTGTTAATTCCTTCAAAGTAAAGAATATCAGGTGATTGAAACTCTATGAAGCGCATAGCTTTATCCAGATTAAAGCCGACATGTTCGTTTAATTCGCACTGGTTGACATTTTCAAGGTTGTATTTCGTTATTGACTCAATCGTCATCACATTTTTATTTTCAGTTGCAATTTCAGATAATATAGAATATACCATGTGCGTTTTGCCGCTTAATCCGGAGCCGCAAACAAGAATGATACCCGGCTCTGACAGTGAATCTTTTATAATTTGTATTTTTTTTGATTCTATTCCTGTCTGACTGAGTTTTTTGGGCGGTTTGTAAATCTTTAGGGAAATTCTTTCGCCATGTATTGTAGGAAAGGCTGATATGCTGGCAATTAAAGCTATATCATCTACTTTAAAACTCAACTTTCCTAATTGAGGCAGTTCTGAAACGGTAGGGTCTAAATTTGATAATGTTTTTAATCTTGAAATGAAGGAAGATATAAGAATAGGCGGGATTTCTCCGGTTGAATAAATTTGTGCATTTTTTTTGAAGTTTACGCTCAACCCCTCAGGAACATGTTCAAAAAATAATTCATGAATATCTTCTGAAATAGCCTGTTTTATTATTGAACGTATAAGCTTTTGTATATGTTCATCCGATAAATCTTCTTCATGCAGTTCTTCTCTCCAGTCGAATTTTGGCTGATTTTCATCAATGAAGATTTCGCCGACAGAATTTTCACTTTTATAATATTCTTCAATTTTTTTTAGAACAGCGGATTCTGATGATATAACAGGTTCTATTTCGCATTTTGCATCTTCAACGATTTTATCGATTGCAAATAAATCCAGCGGATCTGACATTGCAACCGTCAGAATTCCTTCAATTTCAAAAAGGGGAATAACTTTATATTTAATTGCATTATTTATATTTATGTATCCGAGGCATTTTTTGTCCAACGAATAGTCGTCCAAATCTACATATGGAATATGAAGTTTGGATTCTAAAAATTTTAATAAAGTTTTTTCCTCAATAATATTAGAATTTATCAAAACCTGACCGATATTGACATTTTGCGCTGATGCCACCTGCTCGGCTGTTTCCAAATCCTCGTATTTAATTAGCCCGTCTCGCACAAGGTCGTACTTGAGCTTTTCAAGTGTTTTATTTCTGACAAATTCTGTTTGAGATGTGTTTTCCATTAGTTAGTCCAGATATTCTTTAACTTTTTCTATGACTTCGTCTAAATCAAAAGGCTTTGTAATATACTCATTCGCACCGGTTTCCTGTCCGATGAGTTTGTCTTCTTCTTGAGAACGGGCAGTTACCATTAGTATGGGAATGTCTTTATATTTCGTATCATATTTTAAAAGTCTGCTTATCTTATAGCCGTTCATTTTAGGCATCATTACGTCAAGTATCATCAAGTCGGGAATTATTTCTTTTGCCATAGAAAGGCCTGCTTCGCCGTCATAAGCGCAATAACATTCATACCCCTGTGCTTCAAGCATAAATTTTAGCGTTTCTACTATATCCTGCTCGTCATCGACGATTAGAATTTTTTTTGTATCGCTCATACTGCAACTCTCCCCTTGTTTAAATTTTTTACGGCATATTCAAACAGTCCGGCAGCATTTTTACCGTTTTCAGGAAATAATGCTGTTGAATACAATATATCATAGTTTGGATTTTCGGTCTTGCTGTTTTGCGTAAAACTTTCAATCTTTTTTTCAATAAAATTTTGTGCAAATTTGTCTGCTTCAGGAATGGAAATAAGAAGATATCGTTTTTTATTTTCGTTATAAAAGACTTCTTTTGTATTAGTTGTCTTTCTGATAATTGATATTTTTTCCTCTTTAATATCCTCAATAAATGAAATGTGTTCTGTATTCTGCCTTTGGGGCAAAAGTTCATCTTCACATATTAAAACCAGCAGAAGATTTTTTTCGGATGTTTGTGCTTTTGTTATATTTTTTTCAAGTTCAAGCATAAAGTACTCTTTTTCGTTTAAAACAGGGATGACAAATGCAAAAGTGGTACCTATATTAGGCTCGCTTTCAACCCAGATAAATCCTTTATGTGCTTCAATAAGCTGTTTTGCAATAGGAAGACCCAGCCCGGTGCCGCCGTTTTTTCTGCTCAAAGAGTTTTCAATCTGTTGAAATTTGTCAAAAACTTTTGGAATATCTTCTTTTGCTATTCCTATTCCGCTGTCAGAGACAGAAACTTTGATATAGTTGTCGTAAAAGACCGGATTTTGTGCGTCAAACAGTTTTGTTTTATCAATATCAAAGCTTGTTATATTTTCAGTTTTGACAACAATTTTTCCGTTTTCATTTGTGAATTTAATTGCATTAGAAATTAAATTCGAAACGACTTGCTCAATACGTTGTGAATCCAGATAAGTTTCTGATATATCTTTTTGTGCATTTAAAATTAATGTGATATTTTTTTCTTTTGCTAAATTTTCAAAAGTGTTTTTAACAAATTCCACAGGAGCATTAATGTCGCTTTTTTCAAATCTAAAATCCATTTTGCCTGCTTCAACTTTTGTCAAATCCAATAAATCGTTAATAATACCTGACAACCTTGTTACATTACGTTTCGCCAAATTCAGGAACTTGTCCATTGTTGCGGTGAGCTCGCCTGTTTTTCCGCTGAGCATGATATCAAGAGAATTTTTAATTGCAGTAAGCGGTGTTCTTAATTCGTGAGAAACAATAGATGTGAATTCTGATTTTAAACGCTCAAGCCGTTCTAATTTTGTATTTGTATCTTTAATTTCTTCATACAAAGATGCATTTTCAAGCGGAAGAGAAACTTGTCGTGAGAGAGTTTGAAAACAGGTCGTGTCTTCCTGTGAAAATTCAGCTTCTCTGAAAACTTCTATAAGTCCGAAAAATTTTTCTCCGACATTAATTGGGGCAAATAAATTGTCAAACTTAAGGATGTTTAAATCATATTCTTCAAGCGGATGTTTTATGTTTTTTATAACATTAATATCTTCCACATTAATATCATAAGGGATTTGTTTTTTATCAAAGAGCGCCCTGTAGCTTAGAATAGAACGAAGTTTTAGAGAATGTTCCAGTCTTGGCGAAATGCCGTATAAGGAATTTATTATCAAATCAATATTATTTTCGCCGTTAAAAACTAAAGTGGAAGAAAGAGAAAAACTCAAACTCTTTTCCAGCCCGTCAATCATTATGTTAATAAGCTTTTGTTTATCTAAAGAGCCGGCTAGCTGTGTACTGGTATTATATAGAACATCCAGCTGATATAGGCTTTTTGCAAGCTCGCTGTTATTCTTTGAGAGAATATCCAGTGATTTTTTCATTTTTAAATTTGAAGAAACACAAGCGGAAAGAATTTTTTCATTAATCGGTTTACTTATACTTGCATTTGATAGTTTCAAAATATCATTAATTTGTGCTTCAGGATTAATAAGAGATATAATTAAAATGTTTTCCGTGTGCACATAAGCTTTTAGTTTTTTGCACAAAATAACTGCATCAAGAGCTTTTATATCTGCATTAATAATGATTAAATCAATCAGGTTTTTTTCAATGTAATTAAAAATACCTGTTTCATCAACAGACAGAATAACAGAAATTCCATTTTGAGCTAAAACGGAAGATATATTTTCATTTTCTTCTTCGTTATCCGATACCAACAATACTTTAGACATGACAACATACTACCATATATTGAATTTATAAGGCTACCTGTTAACTTTTGCTCAATACAATCTGCTATGATAAAATCAGATAAAACAGATACGAGGTTTTTATGAAAAGAGCGATAGTTATTGTTATAGATTCAATGGGTGCAGGTGCAATGCCTGATTGTGCGGATTATAATGATATACCGGAATGTAACACATTGGCTAATGTAGCTAAAGCCTGCGGCGGCTTGAACCTTCCGGCAATGCGGACAATGGGGCTGGGCAATTTGACAAATGTATCCGGTGTTGAACCGGTTGAAACTCCTTGTGCTCAGTACGGTATAATGCGAGAACAGTCAAAAGGAAAAGATACAACGACCGGCCACTGGGAGATGGCGGGTCTCGTTTTGGAAGAACCTTTCAAAGTCTATCCCTGCGGATTTCCTGACGAAATTATAAATGAATTTATAAAAAGAACGGAATGCGGAGGTATATTAGGTAATTATCCGGCTTCAGGAACTAAAATAATTGAAGATTTGAATGAGGAACATCAAAAAACAAAATTTCCGATAATTTATACAAGTGCTGACAGCGTATTTCAAATTGCCGCTGATATTAATGTTATCCCGCTGGAAAAACTTTATGAATATTGTCAAACAGCACGGGAAATCCTTATCGGTGAATATAATGTATCACGTGTAATAGCCCGACCATATCATATTGTTGATTCAAAACCTGTCAGAATTTCAAAAGACAGAAGAGATTATTCTGTCAAACCTCCAAAACCAACTGTTTTAAATGAAATATTGAATAACAACGGCCAGGTTATCGGTATTGGCAAAATAGAGGATATTTTTGTTAAATCCGGTATATCTCATGCTGTTCATACCGGAACTAATTTGGAAGGGCTGGAATTGACTCTTGCTGCGGTGAGAAATGAACTTGATTTAAACAGCATTAAGTTGATTGATAATGAAAATATAGCGCAGTGTCAGCTAATTTTTACAAATCTGGTCGATACGGATATGCTGTACGGGCATAGAAACGATTTTGAGGGTTATGGTGCCGCTATTGAACAAATTGATGCATTTTTGCCTAAAATTATGTATTCTATGAGTGATGAAGATTTGTTGATAGTTACGGCCGACCACGGATGTGATCCTACTGTTCCCGGAACCGACCACACAAGAGAGCAGGTGCCTTTATTAATCTGGAGTAAAAATATTGAACCTTGCAATCTCGGAATAAAACCTACTTTTGCTTATGTTGCAGAGCGGATTCGCAGTTGGCTTTCTATTTAAAACTTTACTGAATAAAAAAAAGATGATAAAATATATATAGTTTGCATCTTTTAGAGTCAGTTGGTAATTTAAATGAACTATGTAAGATGGTATGACAAAGATCCTGATTTAAGCCATTTAATGAAATTTTTGGAGGGCTTAAATGAAGAAATCCGTGATGAAATTGCACAGGATATGATACAAATTTTGATGGGAGAATTGTCTTCAAATGCTGACGGAAAAATTTCCGACTTATCCGCATTAACTATCACTGAATATAAAAGATGGTATGACCAAAATTTGTCGCTTCATTCAGCTGTTGAACTGATTAAAAATTTAAATGACCAGGATAGAAAAGAAATTATTGAAAGGTTAATGGAGTCTATTGTTCAGATTCTGACTGAATATAACTATGAAAAAAAAATGTAATGTTTTGATTACCGGTTCATCTAAGGGTATTGGTGCAGCTGTTGCGAAAATACTTTCTCAAGAGGGGTACAATATTATCCTGACCGGCAGAGATGAAGCCGGATTAAAACTGCTTTCCGAAAAATATAATGCACAATATTATGTTCAGGATTTATTGCAGGAGGGCGGTTGTGATGACCTGATAAAAAATATCACTGCACGATTTGGCGGCATAAATGTTCTTATAAATAATGCGGGAGAATATATTTGGTCTCCTGTTGAAAAAACAGATGAAAAGGATATAGAACGTTTGGTAGAACTAAATACTGTTGTTCCTTATCGTTTGATTAAGCTGTGTGTTCCTTTTATGAAAGAAAATAGTTGGGGCCGTATTGTTAATATCGGTTCAATAAGCGGTTCTGTCGGAGAGGCTAACGCTTCTCTTTATTCAATGACAAAATCTGCCTTTTCAGGTTTGAGTAAGTCTTTGGCGCTTGAACTTGCTGAGAACGGTATCACCGTAAATACGATAAATCCGGGATGGGTAGAGACGGAACTGGCTAAAAATGCTTGCATAGAAGGCGATTTTTCTGAAGAAGAAAATATAGAAATGATACCTCAGAGAAGATTTATTGAGCCTGAGGAGGTTGCAAATCTTGTTAAATATCTGATTAGCGATGAGGCTAAAGGTTTAACCGGGCAGAGTATAAATTTGTGCGCCGGATTAAGCGTCGGATAGATTATAAATTATACATTATACTAAAGTTTGAACCTTTCCGATAAAAAATACTACAAAAAGATGATTATATAAAATACATTAAATGATATTTTATTCAGGTAATCTGGAAAACAAGCAGGAAAGGCACAAAATGGATAAAATTAGTATCGCTAAAATTACCCCGAACATTTTTAAACCCCAATCTACCGACAACAAACAATCTGCTCATTCTAATCCTTTTGGTATTAACTTTAAAGGTAATGTTTTGGCAGCAGATGTTTTCGAATCATCTAAACCAAAAGAATCTGCATCCGCATCAAATCCTTTTGCTCAGGCTAATGAAAAATCAAAATTGTTTGCCAGCGCAATAGTAGGCGGAATTAATTCTTTTAACAATGCTTTTAAATCTAGAATGAATGCGATTATTTCTTTTGGCAGACAAATTAAAGAAAATATTGCTCAATCTTGGGAAAAAGCAAAAAATACTGAAATCACATTCGATTTCAATGCATTGACTGAGTCAATTACTAATAAGTTTAATAACCCTTATAGTGTAAATAATCTGACCAAACGACCGGTATCGGATTTGGAAATGATGCTAAAAGAAGAACTAAGTGCTTAGGAGGAGAATCCATGAACACAGACAGAATTAATAATATAATTGAAGCTCTCGGCAGACATAAAGATGAAGATTCTATCAGAGTTCTCAATGAAATCGGAACTAATTCGGCAATTGATGAAATCAGAGAAAAAACTTCTCAGGCATTAATCAGAAAAAATTCTCCCGAAGCTTTGAGAGTCGTTATTGCATCAGCCGGAAAAGGGATTAATGATTTAAGCTCAAGGGTTGCAATGAGTTCAATTAACGAAATTCTTGAAATGGAAGATAAAACTGAGATTCTGAAGATTCTTGATGAAACTTTGGAAAATGCAGAACAACAACAGGTTAAGGATACAGCACGTTCTGTTAAAACCTTAATTACATATTCTGTATAATCTCAATTTATAAAACAATTTATAAAATAAAAAAGACCGCATTTGCGGTCTTTTTTATGTCTTTTTTGATTATTATACAATCTCTATGCCTGAATTTACTGTTTTGAGCTTTTCTATTTTTATAAATTTATCGGGCGGAAATTCAATATTTATTTCATCTTCAAAGACAATAAAAGTCGGCCCTGAGCCGGACATGAGCGAATTTTGATATTTGCTTTTTATTAGTGTTAGTTCCGGATAGTCGTTTATTACTGCGTTTTCCAGACTGTTATAGGCGAGCTGTTTGTCAAAATGTCCCTCGGTTATCATTTGGGCCAGTTTTTCAGTATTATTGGGAACGCTTTTATTTTTTAATGAAGAAAATTTGCTGTAAGCTTCTTTGGCAGATATACCGAATTCAATCGGTTTAATTAAAGAAACCCAAAATTCAACCGTAGGAATTTTTTGTATTTTTTCGCCCCTGCCTGTGCAAATAGCTGTTCCTCCGCATAAGCAGAAATTTAGGTCAGAACCTAGACTTGCACAAAGTTCATTTATTTCTTTGGGGGTTAAAATGTTGTTATAAACCTCATTCAATGCATAAAATGTTCCTGCTGCATCAGTGCTTCCTCCTGCCAGGCCTGCTTCAACAGGAATATTTTTTTCAATATGAACGGAAATTTTCTGATTCTGTATACCTGTTTTTTGAAGGAATAAAGCAGCAGCTTTATGAACCAGATTTTTTTCATTATAGGGGATTTCTTTGCTGTTTCCGTCGAGTGTTATTGATTGGGTATCTGAGTCTTGAACTTCTATTGTCAGATAGTCATAGAGGCTTATTGCCTGCATTATACTTTTTATGTTGTGAAATCCGTCTTCTCTTTTATTTAATACTTCAAGCGTCAGATTAATTTTTGCAGGGCATTTAACCTTGATTTTTTTCATTTCTTTTTAACTCCTGTGCGAGCTGTGCAAGCTTTTCTATTGACAATGATTCTGCTCTTGTATTTTCTTCTATTTCTGCTGCTGATAGAGCCGATTGTATAATATCTTTCATAAAACCTCCGTTCAGAAGGGCATTTTTGATATTTTTTCGTCGTGTACTGAAGGCTGCTTTTATTGTTCTTTTCAGATATGTGTAGTCATCTGATTTGACGAGCGGCTCTTTTCGTACAGTTAATTTGACAAGTGCTGAATCAACTTTTGGTGCGGGATAAAATGAGCGTCTCGGTACTTTTTTGATTATCTGTGCATTTGTATAAAATTGTGTAAGTATTGACAATAATCCGTATTGCTTAGACGGAGAATTTTCATTTGCTGTGATTCGCTGTGCAACTTCATATTGAACCATAAGTATTATTTCAGATATCCTGTTTCTGTTTTCATTATCCGAGTCATCTATCTCTCCTAACAGATGGACAAGTATGGGACTGGTAATATAATACGGAATATTAGCAACAATTTTAAATGTTGTATCTTCTACATCTTTCAATTTGGTTTTTAAAATATCATTATGAATAATGGTTAAATTGGATGCATTAATTTTTTTTAATTCAGATATTGCATCTTCATCTATTTCAACAGCATAGACATGTTTTGCCGCACAGACCAGACGTTCTGTTACAAACCCTGCACCTGCTCCGATTTCAAGAATCGTATCATCTGGATTGACTTCTTCAATGATTCTTTCTATTGCCGATTCATCTATTAAAAAGTTTTGTCCGAGTCTTTTTTTGGTTCGGAACTGCTTTGCTCTCAAAAAATAATTATTCATACTATAATAAGTCTATCATGAAAAGGATGTTTTAATGATTATAAAGCCTGAAGATTTTGCAATACATGAACCTGATTCCGGATTATTGAAGATTATAAATGCCAGAGTTTTTGATGACAAAATTTTATATAAAACAGAGTCTGACTTTCATCATATAAGCGTAGTCGAAAATGAAATAGGACGTTTTTTGCATTATAAAGACACATATCAGGCCGGTTATATTAATACGCAGGGCTATAAAGGGAATTTGCCTTATATTAATTATTTTACGATTCCGTATTTAATCAACAAAGATATTCAAAATATATTAGTAGCTGGCTTTGGCTCGGGAAGGTTGGTCAATGATTATGAATATCTTTTTGATAGCATAAAGAGCATTGATGTGGTTGATATAGAAGAGAACATATTTGGAATAGCGGAGAACTTTTTCGGGTATAAAAAATCTGATAAGGTTAGTTTTTATTTGCAGGATTGCCTTGTATATCTGCGCTTGTGCAAGAAAAAATATGATTTGATAGTTGTTGATGTTGCCTCTGATGAAGGTATTGACGATAGATTTTTGAAAGAAGATTATATTAAAAATATAAAAAAATCTCTCAGCCCTCAGGGCCTTTTTGTTTCTAATTTGTGTGCCAGTCCTGATTTTGAGCATAAAGATAATATTTTGTTCAAACGTATAAAAAAATTGTATGAACATAACTTTAAAAAGAACTTTGTCTTTAAAGGTAATATGTCTGATATGGTCTATTATTCAGCATTTTTCGGGATAAATGAAAGGGTTATAGATATTACGAATGTTGTGATAATTTCTGCTTTATATGATGCAGAAATCAGGCAATTAACAAATGAAGACAGAAAAAAATATTTAAAAATATTACCGGATATAGAAAAATATCTGGCTGATCTTTATTAAAATATTTGCACCTTGACATGGCTCATGCTACTATGTCAAAACTTGGGTAAATAAATTTTAAATGTCATGGCAAAAACAAAACAAAAAACTGAAAAATCAGAGGATATTGCAGAAGTTTCCGCTAAAACAAAAAAATCAAAATCAAATAAAGAAAAGGCACTTGTAATAGTTGAGTCTCCCGCAAAATCTAAAACCATAAAAAAAATACTGGGTGATGCATATCAAATTGAAGCAAGCTATGGTCATATAAGAGATTTTCCTCCTAAGGTGCTTGGTTTTGACGTTCAAAATAATTTTGAGCCGTCTTTTATAGTAATTCCCGAAAAAAAATTAGTCGTAAAAAAATTGAATGATTTGGCGCAAAAATCAGATAAGGTGTATCTTGCATCCGACCCTGACCGTGAAGGAGAAGCTATTGCCTGGCACGTAAGGCAGGTTTTAGATGTGCCGGATGAGAAAATTTTTCGTATAGAATTTAATGAAATTACGCCTAATGCAATAAAACATGCAGTAGAATCGCCTCGGCAGATAGATATGCAGAGGGTAAAGGCCCAGCAGACACGCCAAATTCTTGACAGACTTGTCGGATACAAAATCAGCCCTGTGTTATGGGAAAAAATGCGCAATTACAGACTTTCTGCCGGACGGGTTCAAAGTGTTGCACTCAGAATGATTTGTGAACGTGAAGATGAAATAGATGCATTTGTTCCTGTTGAATACTGGTCTGTTACGGCTGAACTGGAAAAGGATAAGAAACCGTTTAGTGCTGAACTTTCTAAATATAAAGATAAAAAAATAGAAATAAAAAATGAGAGTGAAGCACAAAAAATAGTCGATGAACTCAACGAAAAAGGCCTTAAATATCAAGTGACAAAAGTTACTTGTCGTGATACCCAAAGAAAACCTTCAGCTCCGTTTATAACTTCTACATTGCAAAGAGAAGCCAGTTCCAAATTGGGATACGGTGTCTCAAAAACAATGCAGATTGCGCAGAAATTGTATGAAGGTGTTGAAATAAACGGCGAGCCTATAGGTTTGATTACTTATATGAGAACTGATTCAGTAAGAATATCTGATGACGCTCAAGCTGCTGCAAAAGATTTTATTGTTAATGATTTTGGTGAACAATACTATCCCAAAACTCCTAATAACTATATAAAAGGAGCAAAAGGAAAAAATGTTCAGGATGCTCACGAAGCTATAAGACCTTCTTATATAGATAAAACACCGGAGAGCATTAAACAGTATCTGACATCTGAACAGTACAGACTCTATAAACTTATATGGTCGAGATTTATTGCTTCACAGATGGAAAATGCAAAAGTTAAAAATACCTCTGTAGATATAACAGCCGGTGATTATCTCTTTAAAACAGGCACCAGCAAAATAGAGTTTGACGGATTTTTGAAGGTCTATAATGACTCGGAAGATGAGCTTGATCAAAGCAAGATTCCGGAACTGGTTCAGGGAGATAAGGTTGAGTTGAAAAAAATCAATCCCAAACAGCATTTCACCCAGCCTCCCCCAAGATATACAGAAGCTTCTTTGGTAAAATGTCTCGAAGAACATGGTATCGGTCGTCCTTCTACGTATGCGCCAATTATTTCTAAAATTCAACAAAAGGGTTATGTTGAAAAAATAGAAAAGGCTCTTGCTCCGACGATTCTGGGGCGCACGTTGAGCAAACAGCTTGTTCAATATTTCACAGATATTATGAATTATGAATTTACCGCACAAATGGAGACTAAGCTGGACGATATAGCTGAAGAAAAAGCAGTCTGGAATAAAGTTTTGCAGGATTTTTATGAACCGTTTAATAATGTTGTAAATTCAGCAAAAGAAAAAATGCCAAAAGTTTTGATTGAGTCTGAACAGGTTTGTCCTAAGTGCGGCAGGAAAATGATTGTCAGAACAAGCCGCTTTGGTACGCAGTTTCTTGGCTGCTCGGGATATCCTGAATGTAAAACAATGATGCCGTTGGCAAAAGACGGGACTGCTGTTCAGATTGATGAAAAAAGTGATGAAAAATGTGAAAAATGCGGTTCTGAAATGCTTGTGAAAGTCGGGCCTTACGGAAAATATCTGCAATGCACCAATGATGAATGCAAGCACAGAAAACGTGTTGTGATTACGACCGGGGTTAAATGTCCAAAATGCAAAGAGGGTGAAGTAATACAACGTAAATCTAAATATGGAAAAATATTTTATGGCTGTAATAGATATCCTGAATGTGATTTTGTGTCTTGGAATGAGCCGGTCTCAGAAACTTGTCCTGAGTGCGGTGAATATCTTGTTAAAAAGATAACCAAAAAAGAATCTAAGCTTCAGTGTTCAAATCCAAAATGCTCATTCTCAAAACCTTTGGAGGAGGATTCCAATGCTTAAATTTGCAGTTATCGGGCATCCTATTACACAATCTCTTTCTGCCGTTATGCATAACGCAATGTTAAAAGATTTAGGGTTGGATGGCGAATATGAAACCTTAGATACTGAAAGTGAAGATTTGGTTTCCAGAATTAAATATCTTAAATCACGGGATTATGCGGGATTTAATGTAACTATCCCTTTGAAGGTGCCTATTACGCTTTTTTTGGATAATGTTGATAATATTGCAGATATTGCAGGTTGTGCAAATACTGTTAAAATAATGCAGGACAAGTCACTGTTCGGATATAATACAGATGTATACGGCTTTCAAAAAGCAATTCCACCTGATGTTCAATCATCATTAAAAGGAGAGTCTGTCAGTATATTAGGCACTGGCGGTGCTTCCAGAGCGGCTGCAATTGCTTTTTGTCAGATTGGGGTTAGAGAAATAAATTTTTATGCCAGAAATATTATTAATGCGAGCGGCATGGTGAATTTTCTGAGAGGCAGATTTCTCAATGTAACATTTAATTTGAAGCAAATTCAGAGTTTGAATAATCTTTCTTCATCTGCAATGCTGGTTAATTCCACTCCTATTGGTATGAGAGGAAAAGCTATGGGAACAAGCCCGGTTGATGAGGCTGTTATAAAAACTTTACCCGAAAGTGCTGTCGTTTACGATATAGTTTATAATCCTATTAAAACAGAATTTTTACAGATTGCTCAAAGAGCCGGGTATAGAACTATTTCAGGGCTTGATATGTTTGTTTATCAAGGTGCAAAAGCTTTTGAAATTTGGACCGGAAAAACAGCAAAACCGGAAGTTATGAAGATAGCGGTTCTTGAACATCTTGCTCAATAAATAAGGAGAATTGCGTGAAAATTAATGCGATGAGTTCATCGAATATAGCTCTTTCTTTTAAATCAATAAAAATTTTAAATAAAAAGAAACTCGGGCCGGAAATGACCAAAGTAATAAATGATGTTTTTTCGCCGATAAAAGAGTCCTATAATGTCAGGGTAAAGCCGATATTTGTGCCATTTTCTTTATATGAGCCGGATTTTTTAGTTACTGTGACAAAAAGGGCGTCAGGCTTTTTTAATAGGTTAAAAGCTTTTTTGAGCAGAGAACAATGTCTGATAGAAACCCCTGAATATTTTGACGGAGGTATTCAATTTAAGTCGGCTGCAAAACATTTTATTAAATCAATAACGTCATAAAATAAAAAAAGCCTTCCTGCGATAGGAAGGCTTTTTTCTATCTGAAAGAGATATTTGCGATTAACCGAAATATCTTTTTAAAAGACCTGCAAAAGCTTGTCCGTGACGAGCTTCGTCCTTACACATTTCATGTACTGTGTCATGGATAGCATCGAGATTGAGTTCTTTTGCACGGGCCGCAATAGCTTTTTTAGCTGCGCAAGCGCCGCATTCAGCATCTACACGCATTTGAAGGTTTTTCTTTGTGGAATTAGTTACAACTTCACCGAGCAGTTCAGCGAATTTAGCCGCATGTTCAGCTTCTTCAAACGCAATTCTTTTATATGCTTCTGCAACTTCAGGATATCCTTCTCTATCAGCTTGTCTTGACATAGCAAGATACATACCTACTTCTGTACATTCTCCGGTGAAGTGTTCTTTGAGACCTTGAAGTACTTCTGCATCAACACCTTGTGCAACGCCGATTCTGTGCTCATCAGCCCAGCCTTGAGCTTGAGAATTTTCATCTACTTTATTAAATTTGTCAGCAGGTGCGCCGCAGAGGGGGCATGCTGCCGGCGGTGTATCTCCTTCATGAACATAACCACAGATTGTGCATACGAATTTTGCCATAATTTACCTCTTTCATCCTTAATTTATAATTCCTTAATAAGAATTATTCTTATTAACTTTATTATACACTTTATTAAAATAATTGCAAGCGGAATTTAAAAAATTATTGTATAATTACTGTATGAGCGTAAGTGCATTGTCTAAAAATTATCTTAAAGATTTTTGTGTATATCTTGAGGTGGAGAGAAATTTTTCAAAGCATACGGTAAGGGCCTACCATTCTGATATCTTAGGATTTTTGATATGGCTTGATAATATGAACGTTGAAGAGGTAAATCACAGCAAGATTAAAGAATATTTGGCCTTTATACAAAAATTTAATTATTCAAAGACTACAATTTCGAGGAAAATTTCTGC
>CASDVD010000029.1 GCA_949284155.1 uncultured bacterium
TCAGAATCAACGGAAGCCGCCATTGAAATAGCGCAGCCGTTCGTACAAGGATTAGGTCTGCTAACACTGGCATCACCCATGATTTACGCCGGTTATTTGGCAAGAAAAGGTAAACTGAGTGCAAAATCTATCATTAATAAAGTACTAACTGTATTATCAACAAGCAGTAAAATTACTGAATCAAAATACTTCAAAAATTATTTGAATGAAATTGCAGAGCAAATGCCGTATAAGGTACAAAATACAACAGCCTCCACTACTTTATGGTCAAATCTTCTTGACGGAATCAATATTAAAGAAACTCCTGCGCACGTAATAATCAAAAAGTTTGCACAAAATTCGTCAAAATATCTGAAAAAATTCACTACACTTTCAGAAACGGAACAAAACGCTATTTTAAGGGATTTAGAAGAAATGTTCCCCTATGACAGCAGTTTCAGAAAACATATAAATGAATTTATTTATATGGACAAACAATTGCGCAGTAATATTCTATCCTTTGCGACAACTCCTCAAAATCTCGGAAAAATAATTTCCGAAATGCCGGCTCAGCAATATGATATACTCAGATATAAACTTACATCGCTCCTCAATTTAAAATCATCAATTGCAGAAGAAACAATCTATGCAATAACAAACTTGCCGCAAAAAGAATTCGGACAATTTATAGATTTGGCAATAAATAAAGAAACCCTGACAAAAATCTCTAAAATGACTGACAACGAATATAACAGCTATATTAACCAAATAATTAACCCGCTTATAAAACACTGTAAAGAGAATAGCATAATATATGAATACGGCTGCAGTTCTTCCGCTGCTGCGTATAAACTTGGCCTCTTTAAAGGACTAACCGGTCTGTTCTCAGCAGTAAAAGCACTGGATAAAAATGATTTTAAACTTATGGATCAGTTATTTAATAACAAAAGTGATTTCTTGAAAAATATCTCAAAAATTGAAGACACAGATTTTGAAAGAATAAAAAATTACGTCCTCTCGTTAAAAGAATTATTACCTGAAGAAAAAATGCTTCCGCCTCAAGTAACAGAATTGTTCGATTTCGTTGCCAATGCAACAAAAGATGATATACAAAAATATGCAAACAAATTTTTAGCTGTTAAAAAACAAGTACAAGAAGCGAAAAAATTAACAAAAGAGCAATTCGAAAAAGAAATTTTGCCCAAAATAAAAGAACAATTTGCAAAACATAAAATAGAAGGTTTTGAAAACATAAATACCAAAGAAGAATTTCTGGTAATAGCTGAACAATTCCTAAAAAAGGGCATAAATTTTGCCAAAGAAAATAACGTTCCTAATATAATTACCAATTATTTAGAAAAAAACAGCGCAAGAATTGTAAGCAATCCTAAAAATATAATAGCAGACATGAAAAACATTAAAACTACAGATTTGCTGGACTATTGGGAATCAAAAATCAGTGCAAAAAGCGACAAAGAAATCGCCCAAATATTGAACAAACTTGAAATGAGAAACAATATAGCAAGCAGACTCAGAGTTGCAAATATGGACAAAGATTATCTTCTCGACTGCATTAAAAAATTAAAAATTGTATTACAAAAACTTCCGGATAAGGAAATAAAAAACATACTAAATTCAATGTTAAAAGAATTCAATGAACATCCTGACGAATTTATTACATACGTACGCACAGGCAAGATTCTCGACATATACCAGACACCCGGTCTAAAAAAAGCAGCCCTGGCAGCAGGAATCAGCTGGACAGCATTGAACGTAATCGTTACATACACAATAGAAGCTATCCTTGCGGATATACAACTAAAATCCGGCAGACTGGGCGTTATGAAAGCTCTGGATTCGCTTGACGACCCGGCCTATTATGCAAATGTTGAAAAAACCGCCGGCACTGCGCCTGCTGAACCCGTTTCCGCTCAACCCTCACAAAATAACAAAGTATGGGATATGTTTATAAATCAGGCATAATCACCGCAGAATACCCGCCGTTTAATTCCGTTCAAGCGCCAGTAGCTGTTTATACAAATCAATTTGTTTTTCTGACAGGTTTTTAGGGATATTAATATTGATTTTTACATTCAAATTACCATATCCGCCTGATTTTTTGGGCAGACCTAAATCCTTCAAACGCAGCTTAGCACCGCAAGAAGTTTTGGGCGGAATTTTTATATTAATATTGCCATGAAGAGTTGCAATGTCTTTCTTGGTACCGATTACAGCCTCAGCCGGCGTAATTTCTGCCGTCATTGTCAAATCAGAGCCTGAGATTTCATAATCCTTATCCTTAAATTTAACAACAAGATATAAATCTCCTCTTTGCCCCTTTGTCGTAGTCTTTCCTTCACCTTTGAGACGAATTTTTTGTCCCTCCTTAACCTCGGGAGGAATTTTTACACTCAAAGATTTTGTCTGGCTGACAACACCGGCTCCGCCGCAATTATAACAAACTGACCCAACGCCATGACATTTTGGACACTTTTCAATAGTGTTTACTTTGACAGCAACCGGCTTTTGATTAAATATATCCTTTGCACTGACATATAAATCCTGTGTTATATCCAAATCCAGTTTTTCTGCCTTTTTTGCCGTTTGTTTACGAGCAAACCCGCTGCTGAAATCCTCATAAAAAGAATCATTAACACGTGAACGACCTGCACCCTGTCCCGCACCCGAAGCAAATCCGCCAAAAATAGTATTAAAGAAATCGGAAAATCCGCCTAAATCATCAAATCCTGAATAGGAAGAACCTGAACCGCCGCCAAAATCAAAATGTATATTTTCATATCCTGGAGGCGGCGTAAAATTAGAACCGGCCTGCCAATTAGAGCCCAGACTGTCATATCTTTGACGTTTATCCTTATCCGAAAGAACTTCAAATGCTTCATTTATATCTTTAAATTTAGCAGAAGCTTCCGGTGTTTTATTTACATCCGGGTGATATTTTTTTGCCAATTTTCTATATGCCGACTTTATTTCGGCCTGTGTAGCGTCACGTTTTACACCTAATGTTTCGTAATAATCTTTGTATTCCATGTTATTTATCTCCGAAGAGTTTGTTATTATATATCTCTATATTAATACAAAATCTGCACTACTTAGTTGATTTTAATTATTTATTAATAAATTATTCTTTATTTAAGCCGTAATATAAAGTAGAAGTTATAATAAAATAAAGACATGAAAAAAATCATAGCTAATTTATTAATTTTTATGTTTATACTTGCGGGTCATAGTGCATCCGCCGCTTCTGCACCGGTTTTTGACAACAGCAAGGCTCAGAATCAACCGCCTGTTGAAGGAATATTAAAGCAAGCATCTATAAAAATTAATGATATAGACCCTAATGCAGGCTTGAACTTAAAAGGCAGCTTCTATCCCGGCGGCAGGGGCAACAACCAATTGATAATTTACACACCCAAAAACGGTTTAAGAACGGGTACAAATGAATTCGGAGCCGAAGCAATCGTAATAAATAATACAGTCGTTCAACTAAGCGGCGCCGATACTATCATTCCCCAAAACGGTTTTATAATAAGCGGACATGGTAAAGCAAAAACCTGGATAAACCAGAATCTTACAGTCGGCACAAAAGCATACATAGACAAAAAAACAAAAACTTTAAATGTCTACCTCACCAACGAAAGCTTCTTATACGCAACTCAGGAAATCATAAAAGAAGTTGATAAAATGATGAGATATTACCGTGACAATGACATCTACTATAACGGGAAAACTTCTCAAAATTATGTTGACAAAGCTATCGACAACCTAAAAAAAGCCCAAAAGCGCCCCGATGACACACAAAAATATTCTGCTGCAGCAATAGCAAATGCCAATAAAGCAATGCAGCATGCACTGCCGTATTATAAAGACGAATTCAAAGGCGTATGGGTCAGACCAAAAGAAACCAATCAGGATGATATCATAAAAACTATTGAAAAAATAAGAAGCTACGGAATAGAAAATATTTTTCTGGAAACCTATTTTCAAGGAAAAACAATATTTCCCAGCGCAGTTCTTGCAAGATACAATGTTCAGACGCAAAGAAATGAATTCAAAAATTTTGATCCTTTAAAAATATGGATTGATGAAGCACACAAACGAGGACTCAAAGTTCATATATGGTTTGAAACATTTTATGCAGGGAATGAAAACCCTATGAATAACCCCAAAAACGTATTAAGCGTCTATCCTAAATGGGGAAATGTAACCAAAGCACAATACGACTCGGCAATGCCGGTTGCATCGTTGTCCGAGCACAACGGATATTTTCTTGATCCGGCAAATCCGGAAGTTCAGCAGTATCTGCTATCGCTTCTTGAAGAAATAATAACAAACTATCATCCGGACGGTATCAATCTCGACTATATACGTTATCCTCAAGCCATAAGCGCAAAATTTTCAGGATACGATTTAACAAACTGGGGCTACACGAAATATGCAAGAGAAGAATTCAAAAATGCATCAGGAGTCGACCCTGTCGATATTAAATACGGAACACCTCTATGGGATAGCTGGGCAAAATACCGTCAGGACAAAATTACAAGCTTTGTCTTCAAAACAAAACAGCTGACTTCAAAACACAAAATTCTTTTAACTGCAGTAATTTTTCCGGACCGGCAAAAAAGCCTTGAAGTAAAAATGCAGGATTGGAAAACATGGTCTCAAAACAATTATGTAGACGGATTCACACCGTTAATCCTAACCTGCGACAGAGATACTGCAGACTTTTTAATTGATGACATAAGAAGCAATTCTTCATCTAAAACAAAGATTTATCCGGGTCTTTTTGTAGCTTTTATGAACGGAAATCCCGATGATTTGTTGAGGCAGGTTCACCAAAGCAGAAAGCTAAAAACTGCAGGTATAATAATGTTTGATTACGCACATTTAAATCCGAGATATACTGATGTCCTGCTCACAAGCGCCTTCAGACCGGTAAAAGCAAAACCGATTGAACCTCCAAATTATCTGCCGGACAGAAAAGTAAAGAAAAAACGCAGCTTCTTCTGGAAAAATAATTAATCCCGGCTCATTCCTGAATAGAATAGTCTATTTCCAGCTGGCTCAAAATAGAATCTAACGGAATTTGCAGCCCTCTTGCGTATTTTATAAGTGTACAAAATTTTGTATCCACAAGACCATTTTCTATTCTGCTCACTGTAGCAGTCGTTAAATCATTTTCATACGCAAAAGTATTAAGCGAAACACCCTTTGATTCTCTTAGAGTTTTTAAATATCTCCCAAGTTTTTTTGTTAACATTTTGTCGTATTGTTCCATATATGCAATTATATTGGTTACAATAATACATATATTACATAAATGTAATTACGTATTTACCATTACAGAATTTTTGAAAATCAAGCATAGCAAGCCGTACAAATAAAACTAAAAAATAAAGGAGAATAAAATGGATAGCTGCAATCTGTAAAAAAATTGAAATTGTTTCATGTATATCTGTTTGTATCTTTAAGTAAAGATATTGAACAAAGGGCAGATGTGGGGTAGAATCTTATTATTATTGTAATGGAGAAGATAGATGGCAGTAAAAGAAAAAGAAACTCCGGATATTTCCGAAGAAAGAAATAAAGCGTTAAAACTTGCAATTGAAAAAATCGAAAAAGATTTTGGCAAAGGTTCAATAATGAAACTGGGCGACAAGACCTCTGTTTCTGTGGAAGCTATCCCGACCGGAGCTTTATCTTTAGATATAGCTCTCGGAATAGGCGGTGTGCCGAGAGGAAGAGTTATAGAAGTATACGGGCCTGAAGCAAGCGGTAAGACTACACTTGCTCAGCATATAGTCGCTGAATGTCAGAAAAAAGGCGGCATTGCAGCATTTATAGACGCCGAACATGCACTGGATCCGGAATATGCTCAAAACCTTGGCGTGAATGTCGATGAACTGCTCATATCACAGCCCGATACAGGTGAACAGGCACTGGAAATTGCAGAAGAACTCGTACGTTCATCTGCTGTCGATATTGTTGTTATTGACTCTGTTGCTGCACTTGTTCCTAAAGCAGAAATTGAAGGAGCTATGGAAGACCAGCAAATGGGGCTGCAAGCAAGACTTATGAGTAAAGCCTTAAGAAAATTAACAGGTATTGTCGGCAAAACAAATACAACAGTTATTTTTATTAACCAATTACGCCAAAAAATAGGTGTTATGTACGGAAGCCCGGAAACAACAACAGGCGGAAACGCATTAAAATATTATTCCAGCGTAAGACTTGATATCAGACGCTGCGATACTATCAAAAAAGATGACAAAGATATCGGAAACCGTGTCAGAGTTAAGGTAGTAAAAAATAAAGTTGCTCCTCCGTTTAAGCAAGCTGAATTTGATATTATCTTCGGTAAAGGAATATGCAAACTCGGATGTATACTGGATGTTGCAGTAAATTTTGATATCGTAAAAAAAGCCGGAGCCTGGTTTAGCTACAACGATGAAAAGCTCGGTCAAGGCAGAGAAAAAGCAAAAGAATTCTTTGAACAGCATCCTGATATTCTTCAGGAAGTTGAGGCAAAAGTCAGAGAAAAACTTGCCGCAAAAGAATAATAAAAAAGTCCTTTTAAAAAGGACTTTTTTATAATTTTATTGCATTCAGCTGACAAAACGTCTTAAATGAAGCAAAATTTTTCTGTAACTCTTCTTCAATAGCCGGCATATTCAAATCCTTCACCATAACGATTGCCTTTTTATAAGTGTTCAAAGCGTTATGCGCATATGTGTTTTTATTTTTAGGCTTTTTCAACACCATTTCTTCCAGATACTTTGCATACAATTGATAGAGCATTATTTTATGAAATTTCATATCATAATTTTTAACTATTAACAGCGCCTTTTCAATGTACATCTTAGCAGCTTCCAAATCGCCTTTTATTATAAAAATTTCAGCAATGAGCCTTTTATACATAACCATAAAATAGTAGTTGGAAATTTTAGGATTTTTCGACACTTCAAGAGCTTTTTGAGCTATATCCAGCGCCTTGTCACTGCCATCTGTCACCAGTGTAATTTTTGCAATATAATACCAGCACAACAAAGCGCCTATCGCTATTTTTTCTTTAGCGAACAGAGTCACCTGTTCATTATATATATCTAAAGCTTTTGCAAGATTTCCTTCCTCCTGCAAAACTTTACCGAGAAATATTTTTAAAAGATTTTTAACTAAAACATCATTATAATTATTTGCAAACGTCACTACAGAATACATATCTTCTTTAATATTCACCCAGTCACGTTTATACAATTTGTTGAGTATATTTACAAAATTCCACTGTGAGATAATCTCAGGCTCAACCATCTCATTTGCCGTCCTTTGGGATATATCAATCAACAAATCCTCCGACTTTTTGATATTACCCTGGATAGAATAAGCCAGAGCTTTAGCAAGAGACACTCTATTGAGATAGTTTTTATTATCCACATTATTTTTTTCAATAATTTCATCAATAAAAGAAAGTACCTGAAAACACTTATTATTTCCTTGAATGCTTAAAGCATTAGCTACAATAAGATTTGTCTCCAGCCAGGTTTCATAAATTATTTCCATTGGTATATTTTTTGTAGGAATCAATTTTGAAATAGCCTGCTCAATTACAGGAATTATTTCATTGCTTGCAAGATTATAAATTTCTTCTGAATTACCGATTGAAAACATTGCTTTTAATTTTTTATATTTTATCAATGCAGCTTCAAGTTTGTGCTCGGGATTATCAATAAGCTTTAGAATGGTATCAATCGATTCAATCACCCCGTGATAATTTCCGACAATCGAGCAGCTTTTTGAAAGATACCCTGAAAGTTCAATTGTTTTTGGGATATTAGAAACTTTTATTGCCTGATTCAGAGCATAAGAGAGATATTCAATTGCTTCTGCCGGTTTTGACGAATAGAGTAACTTTCCGAGACGTTCATAGATGTTGTTTATTATTATCCGGTTATTTTGAGGGGTAACTTCCTGAACAATTTTCAACGATTGTTTTTGCGACAATATCCAAAGATGCTCATCACCAAGATAAGAACACAGCTTTGTATTTTCTGTCCAAATATTCAAAGCAAGAAGTTTTTGATTCAAATTCTGTGCAACAAGAGCTTTCAATGCATTGCTTGAAAGAGTAACCGTGTTGATAACATCAAATATTCGTTCGTTCAGAGTAACAAAATCTTTATTCTGCTTTGCTCGTTCATAAATTATTTTCCAAAGAAGCGTATTTTTAAACACATACAAACTATTGTTAAATTGAGTTATATACGCAGAATTAGAAAGCAGTTTCAATATATTTTGAAAATCAGCAGAGTTCAATTTCATTATTTGTTCTAAAAGCTGAATATTGAACTTATTTCCCATAATCGCAGCAGTACACAGTGTTTTATATACCATTGGGAAATTTTTCTTTAAAAGTTCAATACGGTGAGTTATGACATCAAAAATCGTCTTCGGCAATTCCAATTCAATCGGCGTAGATTTATATTTTATTTCTTTATCTTCAGGATAAAATGCCTCATTTTCATTCAGCAGAATAAGCACCTGCTCAACATAAGCACTGTTTCCTTTGGAATTTTCACAAATTTCTTTAAATAATTCTTCCGGAAGCGGGTTAAACCCGTTAAGATACAATTTTACAAGTTTGTCTATATAACCTGTATCAAGCTTTCCAAGATGAATATCCTGATATTGATTTTCTTTAATCTTTTCAGAATAGAAATACCCCTGCGCTATTCGCTTATCCTTGTATGATATAACGAGTTTTAAATTAGGCGATAAATTTTCATTTTCAATAAATCTGACCAAAAACTCATATGAAGCACCGTCAATCATATCAAAATCATCAATTGTAATTATCAGCTTTGATTTTTTTGATATTTCTATTAATGTCTTTTCAAGAAGATTAAACGTAATTTCTTTATTAACCAATATATCTTCAAAGTGAGCAGTCAAGGACGGATACAAAAAATTAAAAAGATTAGAGACATCTTGTTTTGTAAAAGATGAAAAATAATTTTTAAATGCGGTTTGCACACTCAGCTGAAAGTCCTGCGACATAGTCGTATAATTTGGACAATTAAAGAAGGTCAAAAGCATTTCCTGAAAAATACCGAAAGGGCTGATTTGAGTATTGGCACTGCATTCACCCCACAGCCAGTTATAATTCTGATTAATCAAATCATTGAACAAATATTTCAAAATTGTAGATTTGCCATGTCCTTCTTCTCCGCTGAGTCCGATTATCAATTTATCATCGCTGCGTATTGCCTCAACCATTACATTTTTACATTTTGACTGATCATTTGTAGAAAGGTTAAGAGCTTTCTCAAGATTCGAATCTTCGTCCTCCGATTCCTGACTGCCATCCGGCACAACCTGTGTTTGCGGTTCTTGCTTTACGGGAATTTTAGTTTTAGTCATTTCCTGCGCCGAAGTCTCATTCATTTGCAGCTCCATAGCAGGGACAACTTTTTCTTTAGAAGCGCCGGTCTGTTTAATAACCTTAGCATCCTCATTCATCTTTTCATCTTTATTTATTCCGGTATCAGCAGTGTTTTCTGAATTTTCCGGCATTTTTACCTGCACTGACGGTTCATCATCAGCTTGAGGAACGACTTCTTGTGCAGTCTGTGAATCGGGAAGATTTTCCTGCACCGCAAAATCAGGAGATTGAACATCATCTTGTACTTGATGAGCTTCAACACAGTTTTCATCGGTCAACTCCGCCAAATCTTCCAAAGGCTCCAATTCTACGACATCAGTGTAATCCTCACTCAACGGCAGTTCTTCTATTTGGTCAATTTCGGAAGATAACGACAAAAGCGTCTTATCAGGCAGTTCTTCATCCACCTCAACATTATCTTCCTCTTCATTGATTTCAGCAACCGGTTCCGGATTTTTCATAGAAGATTCAGATTCCGAATAATTCTCTATTTGCCCGTCAGCAGCCTCCGCAAGTAACTGTGATATAGTGACCATATCTTCATCTTCAAATTCATGCCCGCATTTGCGGCATTCTTTTGCATCAGGAAGATTGACCTTTCCGCATGAGGGGCAATATTTTAGCAGCTGCAGCCCGCAGCCCGAGCAGTATTCCGCAGTAATCAAATTCTTAGTTTTACAGACAGGGCAAACTGTTTGCACTTTAGTATTACAATACTTACAGCGCAATGAAGTGTCATCTATTTCTTTTTTGCATTTAATGCAAAGCATAATAGGGTACTCTATGATATATCACAAGCTAATTATAGTATAAAGGAACATTTGAATCTATCATATAAAGAATGCATTTTTAAAAAAGTTCAGCTATTTTCATTAAAAACCCATTTTTTTCTGATTTGCCATTGAATAAGAGTAAGCAGCAGCACAATTAAAAAGAGAATATACGCCCCCGCAGATGCTGCACCGGCATTGAAAAATTCAAATGCATTTTTGTATATCCAATAAACTAATACATTTGTGCTGTTTAACGGGCCGCCTTGAGTCATTAGATAAATCAAATCAAAAACCTGAAACGACGAAATTGTTGTAACAATAGACACAAAAAATATCGATGGACTAAGCAAAGGCAAGGTTATTCTGAAAAACACCTGAATTTGATTTGCACCGTCAATTTTAGCAGCTTCATATACGGAATTACTGATTGAAGA
>CASDVD010000030.1 GCA_949284155.1 uncultured bacterium
TCAAATTTCAGGGATTGGACTCAATTAATGAAATATTAGCCTATAAGGGTCTGCTTGTGCACATTTACGAAGAAGATTTAAAAGCCCAATTAGAAAAAGACGAATATCTTATCAAGGATTTAATGGGACTGGAAGTATTTGATACAAACGGCAATAAAATAGGAATTGTCGATACCGTAGGAGAGAACAGAGCCTCTAATCTTATTTGCATAAAAAAAAGCGATTTAAAGACATTTATGGTTCCTTTTGTTAAAGAACTGGTGCCGGAAGTAGACATAGCAAACAAAAAAATAGTCATAAATATGATTGACGGAATTGATTCATGAAATTTGATGTAATTACATTATTTCCTGAAATGATAGAGCAGGCATGCTCGCACAGCATCCTTTCCAGAGCTGCTGAAAGGGGGATAATAAGTGTTAATACGATAAACCCCAGAAACTATACGCATGACAAACACAAAAAAGTCGATGATACTCCATTTGGAGGCGGAGCAGGAATGGTGCTCATGTGTCAGCCTTATTTTGATGCATTCGACAGTATCGAGAAAGACGAAAATACAGAAATCATACTGTTATCACCTCAAGGCAAGCCATTTTCTCAAACACTGTCAAAAGAATTATCAGAAAAACAACATATTATACTGCTTTGCGGACATTATGAAGGCTTTGATGAAAGAATAAAAATTTATACGAAGGCAAAAGAAGTTTCTATTGGCGATTTTGTGCTGACAGGAGGAGAATTGCCGGCACTATGCTTAATTGACTCAATCTCCAGAAATATAGAAGGCTGCCTCGGGAAAATAGATTCTGCACATTTTGATTCATTTTCAGACGGACTCCTGGAATATCCTCAATATACGAAGCCAAGGGATTATAAAAACTTCAAGGTGCCGGAAATACTTTTGAGCGGAAACCATGCCCAAATAGCTAAATGGAGAAGGAAACAACAATTTTTAATAACGTTAAGAAAAAGACCTGATTTATTTGAAAAATTTAAAGAAAATTGCACTAATAAAGAAGATTTAAAGCTTTTGAATGAGGTCTTGTTTGAAGATTTAAACTAGAATATCTTTAAATAGTACATTGCGGGATTAAATTATGCAGATAAATGATGAACAATTAAAAAAATTAATAGAACTATCAGAAACAGGCATAGATTCATCAGTAGCTACGACTGATGACATTAACAAAGCGCTTATAGCCATTGAAAGAAAACTTTTGGCATTTGCTGCAACTGACACAATTGCTAAAACTATGGATTTTAATATATTAATCGTTGATGATTTGGAATTATCTATTTATCAATTTAACCAGCTGCTGAAAAGAATAGGAGTAACACCAACGGTAGCACGAACAAAAATAGAGGCATTTGCCGAACTGAAGAAAAAGAAATTCGATTTTGTTGTTGTCGACCTGTTCCTTCCTGATTCCATTGACGGCATAGAGTTGATACAAGAATGCATAGAATTACGTAATAATAAAAATCTGAATAAAATAATAGTCATGTCAGGTACAGATGACAACGAATTAATTGAAAAATGCTATAAACTTGGTATAGATGAATTTATTCCGAAAAGCAGCAACTGGCATGAACAAATTTTGAAGTTTATCACGGCTTCAATCACAAATAAACAACACAGCGACTACTTAAAATATTTTATAAACGGAAATATATGCTGCTATACATTAAACAAATTCAACGGCCCAAAACATATTGATACAATAACAAAAGACGTAACCACATCATTATATACCGGTTACAAAAATATTATATTCAATATGGAAAATATAAAAATATTTGACGATGAATACACGAGTGCATTCGCAAATTTGTATAAAATAACAAAAGAAAACGAAGGAACATTTACACTCGTAAACATATCCAATTCAGTAAGAGCAGCACTTGCAGATGCCTTCCTTGACACGCTTATACCAATCCAGCCAAGCGTTGATGCCGCAGTAAGCCAGCTAACCATGAATAATGAAAATTAATTAATCCTCAAACATATCAACTCTGCGCTTATGTCTGCCGCCGGAGAACGATGTTTGCAGCCAGGTATCAACAATATCCAACGCAAGATATTCACCGGTAATACGCTCACCAAGACAAAGTACATTAGAATCATTATGAGATTTTGACATTCTTGCTGTAGTAGAGTCAAAACAGGTCACGGCACGAATTCCCCGTATTTTATTAGCAACGATTGCCATGCCCAAACCGGTTCCGCAAACAAGTATTCCGTAATCATGCACACCATTAGCTATTTCATTTGCAACTTTTTTAGCAATTACCGGATAGTCACAAGACTCTTCCGAAAAAGAACCATAGTCCGTTATTTTTATTCCTTTATCAGTCAAATGTTGAATAATTCGTTTTTTTAATTTGAATCCGCCATGATCACAGCCAATAGCAATTTTTTTATCCATAATAAAATAACCCCAAATTTGTAAATATAATTAATCATAACACAAAAAAGCCCGGATATTTACATATTTATCCGGACTTTTTTTAGAAATAAAACAATTATGCTTTGTTAGATTTATTAGCAAAGTAAGCGCCTACAAGAGCAATAACACCTACAATAGCTCCGGCAGCTGCATATTTGAAAGAGTTAGATTTTTTCAATTGTTTTGTAAATTCACTAACTTTCTTTTCTACTTCTTCACCACGAGAGCCGCCTTCAGCAGGAGTGAAGATATTTTTGAATTTCTTAGCTAATTCTGAAAGTTTATTTTCACCTTCGGGTTTAAAAGCTTTGTGAGCCTCTACTTCAGCCAGACTTGCTTTAGCCTTTGATATGGACTCCTCAGCAGCAGTAACTGCAGCCTTATTTTCTTCAGAAAGTTTAGCTAGTGCTTCATTCTTGATTTTTACACCATTAGCTTTGAATTCACTTTCGCTCAACATTTTCTTTTCATCATTGCCCACGGCCTTTAATAAAGCATCATAAGCTTCTTTTTGTTCTTTAACAGCCTTATCAAAAGCAGCTTGTTCTGCTTTTTCTAACTTAACGGCTTTTCCATCTTTCCATTCTGCAACTTTAGCAAATTCAGCATCAGCAGCATCTAATTTTTGTCTTAAAGCAAGGTTATTATCATTAGCTTTAATTGCATCAGAAGCTTCAGAACCTAAGAGTTCAGAAATTTTCTTTTCACCGTCAGCAATTTCTTTTGTAGCAGTAGCTTCCTTATCTGCAATAGAAGCTTTAATAAAAGAATCTTCATCTAATTTCGTTAAGAAATAGCCACCTGCAGCACCGGCACCGGTAGTAACAACAGCAGTTGCAGCCGCAGCGGGCATGTAATTTTTCTTTTGAATCTGTTGATCGTCATTTGATTTGAATGATATTGCTCGAATAGACATTTGGTTAAAACCTCCACATTTTGAATAACTTCACATTTATAGTTTATTGATGAATATAAAAATCGGACATGAAATTATTTGCTCTAATTTTAATACTTTTGTGTAAAAAATTAACAAAAGTTAATATTATTTTAGCAAATTTTATTCTCAATACAATTACCATTTGGACATATTACAGAATTAAACTTACATGCAACAGTTTAACACAAAAAAGAAATAAAAGACAAAATGTAACGCCGTATTTACTTTTGATAAATTGCTTTTATAGTATTAACGTCCCGGCGTGAGGTATGAATGCCAATGATACCGTTATTAGGAAACATGATATCATTATTGTTTGAACTGTGACCGTTTATACCGAGAGCATGCCCAATTTCATGCAGTGCAATAGGATACATTTCTTTTTGCGAAAGCATTTTACCGTTATATTTGTATAAAAGTTGTATATTAGCAGACACTATATTCCCGCCCTGTGAAGATGTACGGGTTAACCCAAGAGTATCATTACCGGAACGATTAATAGTATCAGTAAAATATACTTTAATCTTAGCCTGAGACTCAGAATTGGTCTTTGTAAATTTTACTAAACCGCTAGAGACATACTGCCATTCATTAAAAGCCTGATACACTGTACTGGTATATTTAGAAGGCTGCACCCATATACGAACAGGCATTGTAGCCCATTTCTTAGCAGAGTTAATTTCAGAAAGATAATCACCGGTGTCATTTTTTTTGGCAGAAGTTGAGCTTGTATGAACCTTTTGAATTTTTGCCATTTGCTTCTCAGCTTGTCTGGCAAGTGATGAACCGGGACTGACAGTTCGAATATGGTCAAATTGAGCGTATGCCTTATCCTTTTGTTTTAAATATAAAAAGCTCATTGCATATAAGTATCTTGCATTTAAATCATTTGATTTAATGTTAACTAACTGCTCTGCGCATCTGTTAGCTTTTAAAAAATTACGCTGATAAAAATACGTTTTACAAGTATTATAAGACTGAACAGCATAAGCTGCAGCAGTGATAAAAATAAATAACAATGTTGTCAAGCAAATCTTTTTCATAATAAATAATTATAACCAACAATTCTTCGGTTGTAAAATTTGTGTCAAAAAAAGTTTGTTTGTATTAGAATTATAGGGTAAGGGTACATTTAACCAGAAAAGGTGAAAAGATGGTAAAGAAACTTATTGAAAAAGACACAAGAATGTTTTTAACCGGAAATGAAGTTATTGCTTATGCAGCAAACGCAGCAGAAGCAGAGTTCATGTACGGTTATCCTATTACACCGCAGAATGAAATTATGCATACATGGTGTAAACTTCTTCCTAAAATGGAAGCAGGATTTTTACAGACAGAAGATGAAATTTCAGCAGGCTTCTCAACAATAGGCGGAATTTTAGCCGGAAAAAGAGCATTCACTGCAACTGCCGGCCCCGGCAACGTCATTATGCAAGATGCAATGAGCATGGCTGAAATGATGAGAATACCGTTTGTTTGCGCAGTTATGCAAAGAGGCGGCCCGTCAACAGCAACCGTTATTTATGCACAACAAGAAACACAATTAACCTGCTTTGGCGGAAACGGTGAAGGTTATAGAATTGTTTATTCAACAGCCGGCCACCA
>CASDVD010000031.1 GCA_949284155.1 uncultured bacterium
ATTCAATTTCATTCAATTTGATTCAATTTGATTTATTTTTATTGTTATTTTTATATGATTGCAGAATATTTGTCTCCGTCAATTTGTTTTATATAACCATTAAGCTCAAGTGTAGTAAGCACTACCATCAGTTCAGAAAAATCCATGTTTAAATCTGCTGATATTCTGTCGGCTGTACAGTCTTCTTTTCTTATCAAATCTATTATTTTGTACTCGGATGGCGACAAGTTTTTTAATTTTTCGTTCTCAACTGCCGGTGTTGTTGTTATCGTCCAATCCAGCGTATCAAGAATATCCTGTGCGCAGGTAACCAGTGCCGCCCCTTCTTTTAAGAGTTTGTATATTCCTTCTGTGTTTGGATTTGAAATTAATCCCGGCAAGCACATTAATTCTCTGTTTTGTTCAAGACATAATCTTGCGGTTATTAGCGCACCGCTTTTTATTGCCGCTTCAGCAACAAGCGTTCCCGCACAAAGTCCGCTGACAATTCTGTTTCTGTGCGGAAATCTCCAGGGCATAGGCTGTTCTTGTGGCCAGTATTCACTGATAACAACACCTGCATTTTCTTCTATTTCTTTGAACAGACTTTTATTTGCTTTCGGATAAATATAATCAAAACCGCTGCCTATAACTCCGATAGTACTGAGATTGTTTTTTATTGCGCTTTTGTGTGCACATGTATCAATACCTGTTGCCAGACCGGAAACAATACATATGTCAGTTCCTTGAAATTCAGAAATGATTTTCGAAAGTGTATTTTGTGCATTCTGGCTTGCCTTTCTTGAGCCAACGACAGCAAGTGTTCTGTCAAGATTGCATCGTTTAAAATCGCCTTTGTAAAATAATGTCATAGGCGGATTGAAAATTTGCTTCAACAGCCCGGGATAATTTTCATCATCATAATTTATATATTGAATGCCTTTGGATTGAATATATTCCTGGCATTTTTCCGGGCTAATCCGTTCTCTGGCTTTTAAAAAGTAATCGATTTGCTTTTTTGTTAATTCCTCAATTTTGTACAAATTGTCAGGGCCTGCGCACCATGCAGACTTTATACAACCGAAATTTTCATATAATTTTTTTATAAAAGCAGAGCCTATTTCTTCTATTGAGGCAAAAGCCAGCCAATATTTGTCTTTATTCATTATTACTCTCTAAAATTATTTATATCTATAATTTTATTTATTTCTTGCGGCAGAAAATATTCGCAGTTATTCCACAAAACTGTTTCTCCCGGCAAATCTGATAGCTGCTGTACAACCATCCTGTTGCAGTAACCTTTGACCATATTTGTAGAACCGTCAAGTTTTAAATTAAAGTACCCGCAGGACTGGCAAATTTTTATTCTGAATCCGTGTTCGTTTAACTTGTCGGAAATATCTTTAATTGCGTCTACCATTCTAATGTGAGAAGAAGATGAATATTTTTTCTTTTTAAATCTAAATACAGCTTTAACAAGCCCGCTTTCAGATATCAAATCCAGCTTGCATTTCAAATCATTTTGACCGTCTGTGACGAGAATATCAACAGTTGTCATTTCTTTCGTTTCTTCGTCATCTTTAGTTTTGCAGAAGAATTGGGCAATACCTCCTATTATCGGTATATGCAGGAATATTTTTGCGAGTGAGTATACCGGATAGGCGAGCAGATAAGGGATTTCGCTTCTTTTAATACGTGCAGTGAATACGGAAAACAAAAAACTTAAGGCTAATAAAACGCCGAATCCGAATACTACACTGTAATCAAAGAAGAAGTAATAATTATAAGTAAAAATGAAAATGCAAGTGTAAATCAATAACAGCATCCAAAAATTGGGAGCTAACATATTTATAATAAACTCGGCAAATTTAATATTTGACTTGAATAAAAGACTCAAACAATGCCAGAACAATCCGAGCTTAAAAGAAACAGACGGCTTTCTGTTTTTGTAATTGTCAATACTGGTAAAAGTCCGCACTGTAGGTAAATATTTGGGAATAAAATTGTTACGGACAAGAAGAGTTGTATATTTCAATTCGCTGTTTGTATCTTTAAAGTCTACGCATTTTATTTTTTCAAGGACTTCTTGTTTAATAACAAAGCAGTCAGAGTCAACAACAGAAGCCAATCCCATTAAAGAACGTGCAATGTTGAAGATTCTGTTCGTATATTCGTTGTATGCAGCCTTAATCCTGTTTCTGAAGGTCTTTGTTTTAACAATATAATCTGTAGAACCTACAATAATTTTTTCATCTTGCAAACCTGCATTTATTGAAGAAATAAAATTTTCATCAACATATCTGTCCGCATTTAAAAAGGCAAATGCATGGACATTTTGAAAAGAAATTAAACGTTCTAAAAGCCAGGATACGGCTTCATCTTTGCCAACGGGGGCGGAATCTCCGACTCTCCATATCTTTGCTCCTCCGACGAATTCCAGAATATTTGAAGAGTTATCAGTGCAATTGTCCAGGATAATGTGAGTTTGGTAGTGTTCTTTAGGGTAGTTTTGTTTATTCAAAGACTCTAACAGGGGAACAATTGTTGATTCATTATTCCTTGCATAAATAATCAAAACTATGTTATGCAGTGATTTTGTCAAATTGTATTTTTGTCTGATAACGAATTTTTTAATTTTTGTGCTTAAAAATGTACAAACTGCAAAATAAATTATATAAGCTGCCACATATATAAATAGCAGAATAAGAGTCTTTATTAATAAATCTACCATTTCAATACCTCAACAATAAGAGAATTCTCATAAAACTTCTCATAAAACAATTTTAAAAAAAACATAAATTAAAGTCCAACCCCGCCCGCCCACCTTTCCTTCCTCCCTGCATTCATTCCTCCTCCTCCATCCTGTCATGCTGAACTTGCATCTCCTCTTGTAGACAAGAGACGTACAATGGAGGGTGCCCTTGGGTATTTCAGCATCTTACCGGCTTGCAAATATGTAAACCGACTAACTAATCCATCCCCAGCCTCTGGCGTGGATTTCACCCCTTCCCTTCAGTCTGCAAATCCTCTCAAATTGTAAACAAATGTAAAAATCATCAAAAAATTTTAAAGTTTTCCTAAATGCGTGCCGATAGAAAAAAGTAAGTGAC
>CASDVD010000032.1 GCA_949284155.1 uncultured bacterium
CGTGACGAAGATGGAATGATTTAGCCACCCTATTAAAAAAAATGACAATCGACTTTTGAGCCATCGGGCATTACAGTGGTTTTGGGGTATATTTCATTACAAATTTGCATTTTTTGTGGACATCTGGGATAGAAAGGGCAGCCATTCATTACATCTTTTATTGAAGGAGGCTGGCCTTCAATAGTTTCTATTGATGAAGAATTTATATCAAGGATTACGTTTAAGAGAGCTTTTGTGTACGGATGTTTCGGATTGTTAAATAAATCTTCTTTTGAAGCAAACTCAACAATATGTCCTGCATACATCACGGCGATTTTATCGGCATTTTGGGCAACAATTCCCATATCGTGGGTTATTAAAATAATAGAAATACCGGATTTTTCTTTAATTTCTCTCAATATTTCCATAATTTGCGCCTGAACGGTAACATCGAGGGCAGTGGTAGGTTCATCAGCTATAATAATTTTCGCATTGCAAACTAAAGCCATTGCAATAATAACACGTTGTTTCATACCGCCGGAAAATTCATGCGGATAAGCCTTCATTTTCTCTCTTGCATCCGGAATTTTAACCTGTTCAAGAGCTTTAACAGCAATCTCAACAGCCTCTTTTCCTTTTACCCCCTGATGTATTTCTATAACTTCTAATAACTGATTGCCAATGGTATAAAGAGGGTTTAAAGAAGTCATCGGGTCTTGAGGTATAAGGGCAATTTTTTTTCCACGAATTTTTTGCATATGTTTTTGCGGAAGTTTTAACAAGTCTTGTTGTTCAAAAAAAACTTCACCGCTTTTAACAACGGCATTTTCAGGCAAAAGATTTAAAACAGCCATTGAAGACAATGTTTTTCCGCTTCCGGATTCGCCGACAATAGCAAGAGTCTGTCCCTGTTCAACATCAAAGCTTACGTTGTGGACAGCTTGATAAAAACCATCAAGAAAATTAAAACCAATATTCAAATTTTTTACTGATAACAATGCCATATTTTAAAAAGTTCGATAAAAAATACAAGAAAGAGAATTTTTAAATATTTATACAGCCGTCAAAAACATATTCTGCATTACCCGTCATGTATACATCAAAATCAGGATTTTGAGAATTGCCTGCCCATTCAATAGTCAAAGAGCCGCCCGGAAGATTAACTTTTATTTTTTCATCACACAATCCGTTTAAAACGGAAGCAACAGCACTGGCACAAGCACCGGTGCCGCACGCCAATGTAATCCCGCAGCCTCTTTCCCACACTTCCACATTTATTTCATTTCTTGATAAAACCTGAACAAATTCAACATTGGTTTTTTCAGGAAACAAAACATGCTTTTCTATCTCAGCGCCAAAATTTAGAGCCTGCATTTTTGCGTCACCGTCAGTAAATATTACACAGTGAGGATTGCCCATGCTGATTGCATTTACACTAAACTTTTGTGCAGATGTTTCCAAAACATAATTTAAATTGTCAGAGCCATTGAAAGGAATTTTGTGCGGCTCCAGAACAGGTTTGGACATATTTACTCTGACGCAGTTGTCCTCTAAAAGTTCAGGTACAATAATTCCGGCTCCTGTTTCAACACTGAATTTCTTTTTATCAGTAAGTTTTTTGTCAAAAACAAATTTAGCAAAACATCTCATACCATTACCGCACATTTGAGCCGTTGAACCGTCGGACTGATAAAAATACCATCCTAAATCCGCTATTTCACTTTTTTTAGGAATAAAAATACCGTCAGCACCGATGCCGAATCTTCTGTCGCAGAGTTTAACCGATATGTCAGGAAATTTATCTTTTATTTTTTCATATTCTTCAGGCATCATTAGTATAAAGTCATTGCCAAGACCTTGCATTTTTGAAAAATTAACTGCCGGCATATAAAATATCCTTTTTTCTTTGTTTAATCTTTAGTGAGCAAATAAAATTGTATTGCAAAAATATTATATCATATTATTCAAAGCTCACTTTTTATGACAAAATAAAAAAATGATATTACAAGAATTCGCCGATTTTTTACAGGAATATTATTCAGAAGAAAATCTAAACAAGAATGAAAAACAAAAAACACCGGTTTTTCTTTTGTTTTTCTGGATAAAAAACAAACTCGAAAAACCTGCAAAATCGAATGTTGACAAGATAATACAAAAAGAAATTTATATAGCAAAGAATAAAGTTGAAGATTTTTTGTTAATAGGGAAATCACCGTCAGGAAGGAACTTAATACAGAGTTTATACAATTTTGCATTGAGTTTTGAACAGCAGCAATATGCAAGATGGCTCCATGAAAGAAAACCGGATGATTTTAAAAATTGTTAAAACATGCTTGTAGAGCATGTTTCCATGCCTTATTTTTGTATTATCATGAAAAACTTTTCCTGTTCAAAACTTGTAGAAAACTTGTTCAAAACTATTTTTTTTCTGTTAAAAAGATGAGCCTGCTGTTCAAAACTTGAACCTTTAGTATCAGTTTCTACATTTATTGAAAAGTTTTGAACAATTTTTACACAAACTTTTGAACAGGTTGGACACGCATACTGTTTGGATTATAATAGGTTTTATACAGGATTTGATTATCCTTATTACTATTATTATTTATATTCTTATATTATATTAATTTATAATATAAAAAGAGTGAGAAAATTTTTTTAAACAAACAGAAAAAGATGTCGGGAGAAATATTTTAAAATGGAATTTACAATAGAAAAAGAACTGCTTTTAACAAATTTGAAAATTGTTGAAAAAACTACTGTATCAAGAGGTATTCAACCTGTTCTTTCAAATATTTTGATTGAAGCAACTGAAGACAACTATATTAAATTCAGTGCAACGGATTTGGATATAAATATAGTTTCGAAAACAATAGCTTCTGTTAAAACAGAAGGAAAAATAACTCTTCCGGCAAAAAAACTTTCAGAAATAGCCTCTAAGTTGAGCAATAAACCTGTTGTTTTTGCTTTGAACAGTGATACCAACGTTGTAAATATAAGCTGCGGAAATTCAAAATTTGAATTAATCGGTATTAGTGCGGACGAATTTCCTTCTGTAACAACAGAAGAAGAGATACAGGGAAAAGATTTTGTTTCTGTTGAAATAAATCCTTTTATTAAAGCAATAAAACATACTGCTTTTTCAGCAGCAAATTATGAAAACAGAAATATAATCAGCGGTGTATTCTGCCAGATATCCAAAGAAAATTTGGAAATGGCAGCAACAGACGGAAACAGATTAACCAGAATAGTCGAATCAATAAAAAACGGTGTTGATTCTGATATCAGCTGCGTAATACCCTCCAAAACCCTGCAGGAATTTTTGAGAATAGCAGCTTTTGTTGAAGATGAGGCAGTTGCTTTGATTATTGAAAAAACAAAAATTATATTTAAAGCCGGAAATGTAATAATGACATCCCGCCTTTTGGAAGGTGAATATCCGCCCTACAAACAGCTGATTCCTCAAACATGTGAAAAAAATGCGGTTATCAACAGAGAAGAAATGATAGAGGCTCTTGAAAGAGTGTCTGTAATGGTTAATGAAAGAACAAATATTGTGAAATTTATGTTTGCACAAAACTCTCTGTTTTTAAAAGCAGATACTCCGGATGCCGGTGTTGGTGAAGATTCTGTCAGCGCTGAGTATACTGATGAAGAATTAACTATTGCTTTTAATTATAAGTATGTTCTTGATTCTTTGAAAATAATGGATTCTGAAAAAATAAAAATCGGTCTTGGCGGAAGCCTTTCTGCAACGCTTTTCAGACCTGACAGTGAAGATGATTATCTCTGTTTGATAATGCCGATACAGATACGTTAGAAGAAAGTATTGTTATGAAAGTTAGTGTAAAAGTACCTGCTACGACAGCAAATTTGGGCCCCGGCTTTGATTGTTTGGGATTGGCTCTGCCTATTTATAATACAGTTACTGTTGAAGAAACTGTTCTGCCTGGAACAGGTATTGAAATTAATATTATCGATGAAACGAATGAAATGGATTTTATCTCCATTCCAACAGACGAAAACAATATTGTCTATAAAGCCATCGAGCTTCTGTATAACTCGATAGGTCAGGAACCTGCTGAGTTAAAAATTACAATTAACACACATATTCCTGTGACCCGTGGGCTTGGCAGTTCTGCTTCCGTTGTTGTCGGCGGATTGATTGCTGCTAATGAGCTGTTGGGACGTCCTGCTGATGAAGCGGCTCTTTTGTCTATTGCTTCCGAAATTGAAGGCCATCCGGATAATGTTTCTCCCGCAATCTTAGGCGGTTTTGTCTTTTCATCTCTTGAAGATGACGGCAGCGTTGTTTACAGAAAATTAAATTGGCCAAAACACTGGAATATTACTGTTTGTATTCCTGATTTTGAGCTTGCTACAGGTATTGCACGCTCTGTTATACCTTCTGAAATACCTATTAAAGATGCTATTTTTAATCTGAAACGCAGCGCAATGCTTATTGAAGCAGTTAACACAGAAGATGAAAACCTCATGAAACTGGCATTGAATGACAAGCTTCATCAGCCATACAGAGAAAAATTAATCCCGGGTATGAAAGAAATAAAAGAATCGCTGCAGCATGAGGAAAACGTTCTTGGTGTTGTATTAAGCGGTGCCGGCCCTTCTTTGCTTGTTATTTCTCATGGTAATAATTTGGATAAAATAAAAAATATTGTTTCAAGATGCTGGCTTGATTTGAATGTAAAATCCGATATCCTTACCCTCCCCGTAGAGCAAAACGGCGCCGTAATTATTGAATAGGGTGGCTAAATCATTCCAATTTTTTCACGACCCTCGTGACTGTTCAGCGGCACAGCCCAGTGCACCAATTGTTGGCGGACTGCGTTTATTTTATAGGGTGGCTAAATCATTCCATCTTCGTCACGAC
>CASDVD010000033.1 GCA_949284155.1 uncultured bacterium
AATTTGTTCACTACTACATTAATTTTTGTAATAAATAGTCAATTTATGCTTATAAAAATACTTTATATACTAAAGGGAAAAGTTGTTATTTATGTTTGCTCGAATTGGATACAATGCTGTCGAACTAGCAGCAAAGACACTTGGTACAGGTATTAGGCAAGCTTCTAATACCTTTGCTAAAAGCTCTAATATTATTTCTGATACAATTCAATTAACCTCACAACGTGTTAAAAATCTTAATCTATATAATTCTAACGGTACTCGAAATCATTTATTCAAGTTCACTAAAAATGGAAAGATAAATATAACTCAAAGAGTGTATGGTTCGGAAGATTTGCAATACTTGGAACATATTAGAAGCGGACAATACGTTAAACCCCAAATTTATCCGGAAGGCACTTTGACTTGTTCAAAACACGGCATTGAACAAAGCAATAAGCTAGCTAAAAATTTGATTACTGAAAATGAACACTTTATTGACGGTTACCGCTATTGCGGCAGCAAAGCATGTTTTGATAGCAGCGGAAAAAATATCTCAAAATTCAGAAATGGTAACCAGGAAATTGTCATTTTAGACAGAACTCTGGATAAAACACTCGTTAAAATTATAGACACATTTAAAAATCGAATTAATGGCAGGAACTTAACAGAGGAACAAAAGGTAGATGAACTGATGAAATTCGTTGATGAAGTTTTTTCTGCCAGCAAATCAGGAGAACAAACCTCAAAATATGTAGCAAATATGATGAAAGAACAACAAGCAGAAGTTCTGTTGGGAGACATTATAAATAGCGGTGCCGGCATGTGCCGTCATAGAGCATTACTAACCAAGACACTAGCTGATGAAATAAATATAAAGTGCAGAATGGTACAAGGTTACTATAACGGAGGCGGACACGCCTGGAATGAAATAATAACCCAAAAAGATACATACTTATTTGATGCAATGCATGGGAATATTTTTAGCATTGGTAATACATCCAGAAATATTGTTCCGCAAGTATTTCCTTACAAGATAACAAACCCTAAAGACACCAGCGGGCTAATCTCAAAATATTTTGACAATAATAGTACAGTTGGTATGATTTATAGATGTGTTAATCACAAAACACCAATAAAGACTAACGAAGCAATATTACTCCCAATCCCTAATGGTTATCGAATAGAACCTTTAACAGATAATGTACTTGTCAATGGAGAAAAAATAACAGGAACCAGGGAATTATATCTTGGAGATTTTATAAATTTAAAAGATATTGGATTTCAGATTATTTAATCTTACATTAGGCGCAGGCTGAATTAAATTGTACAAAAATAACTATTTAAAAAAATATTTGATTTGGATTATTTGATTTAGAAGTTCGGGTAATTTCTTCAATATAACTTTCAAATTTATTTTTCTTTTCTTGTGCATTAACTTTAAACTTTTGAGCTGTATTTTTTATGTTGTTAACCGGGATATACTGCTCAAGCAGCTCCTTTGCTCCTTTAAAAAATAATTTTAGTTCATTATCAGCAGTGCATTTTGTACACAGATTCAAAAGATATATGTGAAGATTAGATACATCCTTTTTTGTAAGAGTTTTTTCCATATCAGCAAACTTTGTGCCGGGAAACAACTCACTTGAATATATAAGACGGAAAGAATTCCCGTCAGGTGAATAAATATCCAGCAGTGTAGAAGGTTCCGTATTTGCATGAACTTTTTCAAATAGCTTATTAAATTTATCAAAATCAGCATTATTATTTTTAAAAATATCAGTTTTTATTTTAGACGCAAGTCTCGGTGACAAGCGCATTTTAAAATTTATCATAGAATGTCTGTTATCAATATTCATATAATTACCCTCCTGTATTAATTAAATTAAAAAATAAAATATTTTGCCAGGCGGAAACTTTTTTATAAATCATTTTTATACTACTGTGTAATATATGAGTAAAGATTTAAAAAGAACTCTGTCATTAACAGATTCAATCTCAGTAGTTTCCGGTTCTATGATAGGATGCGGAATATTTATAGTTTCAGCCGACATATCAAGACAGGTTCAGTCAGGCTTTTTATTAATTCTTGTATGGCTAACAGCAGGATTTATAACTTTATGCGGAGCTTTATCCTTTGCGGAATTAGCTGCGAACATAACTGAAGAAGGCGGACAGTATGTTTATTTAAAAAAAATTTTTAACGAAAAAATTGCATTCTTATACGGCTGGACAACTTTCTTGGTAATACAAACCGGAACTATAGCCGCAGTATGTGTGGCTTTTTCAAAATTTTTCGGAATACTTGTTCCCTATGTAAACTCGCACAATTACCTGCTGAACTATGGTGTTATAAAACTTTCAACCCAGCAAGTCTGCGCCCTTTTTACCGTTATATTTTTGAGTTTTTTAAATTCAAGAGGAATAAAACATGGCGTTATAACACAAAATCTTTTCACACTGACTAAAGTATTTTCTATAATTGGTATTATCACAGCAGGCCTGCTTTTCGGATTCAATTGGCACACAATACATGAAAATGTGCTAATCCCTCAGACCTTTAATTTCTCTTTAATAAATACAACAGCAACAGCAATCGTTGGGGCTCTGTTTGCATCGATAACCTGGAACAACATAACTTTTATTGCGGGAGAAATACAAGAGCCTACAAAAAATATACCTAAAGCCTTGGCCTACGGCTCCGGACTGGTTGTATTACTTTATCTGCTGATAAATACTATTTATCTTGGCGTACTGCCGCTTGATTTAATTCAAAATGCACCTGAAGAAATTGTAGGAGCCCAACTAATGTCATCTATTTTCGGAAACGCAGGAAGAAATATAACAGCGCTGATTATTATGATTTCAGCATTCGGATGTGCGAACGGAATGATACTGACCGGGTCAAGGGTGTATTACAAGATGGCAAAAGACAGAGCATTTTTTAGGCCGCTGGCAGCAATTAACAGAAAAACAAAAGTTCCCGTTAATTCATTATGGGCGCAATGTTTATGGATTTGTCTGCTAATATTATGGGGAAATTATACGCAACTGCTGGACTTTGTCATCTATGCTTCTTTAATTTTTTATGTAATAACTACGGCGGGGCTGTTTATATACAGAAAACGACATAAAAAACTTAACTTCCGTATTAACAATTTTTTCCCCGCAAGTTTTCTCGTTCTTGCCACTTACATTATAATTTGTCTTTCAATCTATAAACCATTATACACTATACCCGGACTATTAATAACAATAGCAGGCATCCCGATTTTTCACATCTGGAAAAAAGGTACTAACGGCTAAAAACGGCCTCCGCCCCAGGCCAGCGGAAAGAATTTGTCAACGAAATCATCCGTAGGATCATACTCATCAACATATTTTTTTGCGGTTTCTATCATGTCTTTAGCAATATCGCTGGAATCTTCACGTCTTTTAAGCCAATCGTTATAAGAAAACCAACCTCTTCCGTGCAAACGTCTTTCCGGCGAAACTGTAAGGACAAAACGTTTTTCATATGTTCTAAACCAACCGCCTAAAGCCAAATGAGGTACATATTGAAAAATAAGCTGTACATCAGCATTCAATTTGTCCATTGCAGGCTTTATTTTATCATATGTATTGAGTATAATTTGACGCTCATGATTTGATATTTTCTTACCTGCATATTCTATGGAGCTTATTATGCTTTCTTTTGTAGTAACCAAAGTACCAAAATTAGGCTTGTGTGTTGTTTTATTATTTGCATAATAATTTGAATTTGTAACTGGCGATACTCTCATGGTCTAAAATTCCCTTATAAATTATTGTGAACAATTATTTTATTTAGAATATTTAACTTGTTTATGAATTAAGTCGGTGAATGGATCATTTTTTGATTCAGTTTTCTGAACTCTGTTATCAATTAAAGTATTATCTTTAGGTAATGATGTTTCAGGGTTATTTTTATTTATATTATCATTAGTTTGATTTAAGTCAAGATTCTGTTCTTTTTTATGATTAATTTTTTCTTCTCTGCTTTCAAGAATCTTTTTAAAATAGCCTGCCAAAGGTGTAGATAAGAACGGAACAATCATCCGTTTTGCGATAATTTGAGTAACTATCAATACGGCAATTACTCCAAAACCGCCTTTCATACCTTTATTCAACCCTTTTAAAGCTTTATTTAAACCTGCTTCATTTGCCGAAACTTTGAATGAATCAAGGACTTTATTTACTTCTGCAAGAACATTCTGCGAATTTTTAGAATCAATCTTGAATCCGCCATTGAACATTTTGTCAAACCATTCGCCTGAATGTTTATTAACAAATAAACCGAGTGTAAGCTGTGTAATTACGTTTAAAATACCATTAGCCAAATCAATACCGGCAACAAATTTTCTTTTATCCTCAGGTATCTTTTCATTGTTATAACTTTGAGTCGTATAGTAATAACAATTAACAGCATCCTTTGTTGTTGTAGAATAAAGAGCTAAAGTCTTTGCAATATCAGTAGGATTTTCCGGCATTGCAATATTGCCCCACTTGCTTTCCATTATTCTGTTGCCGGCATTTACCAGACCTTTTTTTATATAGCTGCTTATGGAGGGCACTTTCATTATTTAGCCTCCTTTGCATTGTCTATTTTTTGGGCGGGAATTGTTCCGTTGATTTCAGCGTACGTTTCTTCTTTAGCCTTTTTCTTTGCCACACATAGTTCAGGGAAGAATTTTTCCATAAATCTCGGATACGCCCAGTTTAAAAGACCGCAGGTAAATGGCAAAATTGCAAGTCCGTATATTAAACCGCTAAGCTTTTTAGTATTTGCAAAAACACCTTCACGTCTGTTTATTTCAGCTAAGAGCCATTTTTTTACTTTTACACTTGTTCTTACTGCTTCTAATGTAGAACCGTGATGCCTGATTTCCTTGAGGGATTTTCCTTCTATTTTTTGAATTGCTCTGTTCATTATTTTTACGGTATCAGGGTCAGCTGATGCGGCTCGTTCTTGAAATTCAGCAATTTTACTATTTATTAGTTCTATTTCAGCATCTTTAATTCTTGCTTCTTTATCTGCCATCTCAATACTAAGATCATGATAAATATTCTTTTTCAATTTTGAAAATTTTTCTTTCATGTCGTCAAGAGCTTTAGATACCTCCCATTTAACGAGAGTTTCTTCTTCAACCATTGCCTTCATCTTTTTAATTGCATATTCTTGGGCTCTTTGATTAAGCGTATTTTTGAATTCTTTATATGACTTTCCTGTGTTTTTCAAAGCTGATTTAATTTTTTTCGGTAAATATTCTTTATCCCCTTCAGAAACAGTAGCAGCATTTAGCAGTTGTTGATATTTTTCTTTAGGATTTTCTGCCATGTAATCCATTTTAATTTTATAAATACTTTTATCATTAGGGTTCAATCCAAATTCTTTTAAGACCTCGGGATAGACGCTTTTTACTGCATCTTCCAATTCTTTCGGCTTAACAAATTCCAAATCTTTTATCTCGGAAAGTTTTGTAGGATGATCAATTTCAATCATTTTGCCGTTTGCATCATACAAAGGTGCAATGGTTATGGGTTTTCCTTTGCTTGCCAAATCACGTAATTTATCTCTTCTTGCATAGAATAACTGATTTCGTTTTTCATTTATAATATCATCCAGATAATCGGCTTTTGTCCTTCCATTGAGAATTTTAGCAAAATCCATTCCCCGTTCTTCAGCAATTTGTTTTTGATGTATATATTCAGTTTCAGCATATGCTTTTAACAAAGCTTTAGGAGGTTTATAGCTCAAATCAATTCTGCGAATAAGACCGGAAGCAGCCAGAAGATTCATTCCGTGGTTGAAAATAGTCATGGCCGGAAGCTGAACGCTTAAAGCAAGAACAGCAGAAAGAGGCTGCCTCAAAGCAGAATAAGATTTAACCTTAGGATCTTCATCAGACAGAGGATTAAATCTTATAAAAATAGGAGCAACAGCTGCTGTACCGACTGCAGTGACAATGTTATTGAGATGCTCACCATTGTTCTTATTAAGCATTACAAAATACTTTTTAGTACCTTGCACCTGTGATTCAAGTGCTCTCTTAATTTGCCCGTCAATAATGTAGTTACCGAAAGCTTGACGCTTTTGATTTCTTAAACCCACACTATTAAAATTATTACGAACTTCCATATTCTAGCCTTTTACACTTCCATATAAAATAACAAATCAGCATAAAAAAAGTTGCGCTTTTATGATGCAGATATTAACATTTATTAACAAATAATTATCTTAAATAAATATTAATTTTTATTAAATTAAAATTATGGTTTAGCAAAAAAATTTATTCAGATATTTTAGACATAACACAATATGGTACAAAAATAAAGAAATCAATAAAGAATATTAAAATAATTAAAAATTTTCGTTATTTTTCTTTACTATTGGATTTATTTAAAATAGTATTGTACAGTAAAGTATAGATATATAATTAGTCACAAAAGTAATAGAATAAAAGAGGGTCAATCAGTGGACAATATAGGACCAGATATTTTTGGTAAAAAAGAATTCAAACAAGATGATTTTGAAGTACCTGCATTATCTAATGCAGCTGATATAAAAGTTATCGGTGTTGGCGGCGGCGGCGGAAACGCAGTAAACAGAATGATTAAAGCCGGACTTAACGGAGTTAGCTTCTGGGCAATGAATACTGATAATCAGGTTCTTGAAATGTCTGCTGCTGAAAATAAAATCAGACTCGGCGGCAAACTCACAAACGGACTCGGTGCCGGCGGCGACCCTTCAGTTGGTGAAAAAGCGGCAGAAGAAACAAGAGACCAAATAGTTCAAGCACTTGACGGCGCTGATATGGTATTTATTACAGCCGGAATGGGAGGCGGAACAGGCACAGGTGCGGCTCCTGTCGTTGCTAAGATAGCTAAAGAACTCGGCGCTTTGACAATAGGCGTTGTTACAAAACCCTTCAGCTTTGAAGGAAAAAGAAGACTCAATCAGGCTTTACAGGGTCTTGAAAAATTAAAAGAAACTGTTGATGCATTAATCGTTATACCAAATGATAAATTAATTGAAGTCGTTGAACGCAGAACAACAATGAAAGAAGCCTTTCAGGTTGTAGATGAAGTTCTCTTAAGAGGCGTTCAGGGAATTTCTGACATCATCACTGTTCCCGGTCTTATAAATGTTGACTTTGCCGATGTTAAAGCAGTTATGCAATCAAGCGGTTCTGCTCTGATGGGTATAGGCAGAGGCTCCGGCGAAGGCAGAGCAATGGAAGCGGCTAAATTAGCAATTAATTCTCCGTTGTTAGAAACATCTATTAACGGCGCATCCGGCATAATCATGAATGTTACAGGCGGTTCTGATATGACATTGCATGAAGTAACAGAAGCAGCACAAGTTATTCATGATGCAGTCGCTGAAGATGCGATTGTTACATTCGGTTCTGTTATTGATGACAGAATTCAAGGCGAAATACAAATTACAGTTATTGCAACAGGTTTTGAAATGAAGACGCCTGATATTCCGGCAAAGAAAGATACAGCCAAGGCTCTTAGTGCGGCTGACTTTTTCTCAAACTCATTTAATGCTCAACCTCAGCACAACCAACCGAGACCGGCTATCACTCCTGTTCAAAAAAACCCGTCTCAATCTGATTTGATGAGCATTATTGATATACCGCCATTTTTACAGAAGTAAAATTTTCGTTAATTTGATAAAAAAAGAACCTGGCAGGGTTCTTTTTTTATGTTACGATTTATACACATCACCTATGATTGTAGTAAATTATTTTTATTTTTGGCGTTTATAAATTTATAAGGTAGGCAAAATAGTTTTATGATATTAATTGGCGCTAATCTGAAAACCTCAAGTTCATATCCCTCTTTTTCAGGTAATGATAAAAAAAATATAACAGAAAATACTGAAAAAAATAATGAGAAAAAAAATCAAATTTTTTCTTCTGATATGGCAAATGCAATTAAATCACAAATAGGAATACAAAGCCCGATTGCATATTCTTTTCTGGGACAGTACAAAATAGATAATGCCGGAACAGTCAGTCTCTATAAATTGGCAAACGGACAACGTGTAGCTATTTTACCCAAGAAAGGGCCTACTGTTATAAAATCCTATTTTAATGTTGGTTCAATGAATGAACCTGATGATATTCGGGGAGTGAGCCATTTTGTAGAACATATGGCTTTTAACGGGACAAAAAACCTTGGAGCCGGAGATTTTTTTAAAATAACCAATGATATGGGAGCAATGACAAATGCATCTACAAGTTTTTCCGTAACTGATTATTATATATCCTCACAACTCCTTGATAAAAACGATTTGGAAGAATCGATAAGAATACAATCGGAAATGCTGCAAAATCCTAAATATGCACCGGAGATGATAGAAAAAGAAAAAGGCCCTGTTACATCAGAAATCAGCATGGTAGCTGATTCCCCCGAAAACGTTGCGTTAAACAATTGTATAAAAAATTTATTCCAAATTGAAACCTCGTCTCCTGATCTTGTTGCCGGCAGAATCAGCAATATACAGAACATGACCAGAGACAAAGCATACGAATATTATAATACATGGTACACACCGGATAACTGCGTAACAGTTATTACCGGCGAAGTTGCGCCGCAAAAAGCAATAGACCTGATTGCCAAATATTTCAACAGCACTAAAAAAGGCACACCGCAGCTGAGAAAATATGAAGAGTTTAATCCCATAACACAACCGGTAAGAAAAGATGTAAGAATGCAAAATGCACAATCAACGACTGTTGCTATCGGCTTAAAAGGGCCTGTTAATGCCTCAAACAAAGAATATATAACAATGCAGCTGTTGTTGCTCTGCCTGTTAGGCAATAAAACCTCAAGAATAAGTACACAACTTGATAAAATACAGACTGCAGCAACATTTAGCGTTGAAAGAATGGGAAATCGGCCTCAAGATCCAAAAGCAATGTTCATCATGGGGCAGTCCACCCCTGAAAAAGCGGAATTGTTAATAAAAACAATTTATGATGAAATAAATAAATTGAAGACAAATCCTATAACCGAGGAAGAATTAGAAGCCGCAAAAAATGCACTGCAAATGGGATTTTCTAACTTATGTGAAAATTCACAACTGCTTAACGGACTAATCGCTACCTCCTTGCTCAATCATGATCAAAATCTTGATTATGCACAAAACTATCTGAATATTTTAAAAAGCATTACGACCCAGGATATAAAGAATTTTGCTTCAGAATTTTTTGATTTAAACAAAGCCTCTTTATCTGTAGTACATCCGCAAAGGATAAATGACAGAACAATGAATGAATTTTACAAAGCAGCAAATTCAGGGAATAAAAATATTTCTTTTAAAGGGAACATTGAAGATAAAACTTTTGATATAAAAAAAATTAAACAATACAGACTTGCTAACAATCTTCAAGTTACATTTAACCCTAACAGCGCAGATTTGAGCAGCATAAATATAACATTTGATACCAAAATACCGGGAGTAACCAAACCTGCTGTACCTGCATTATTTACAATAATGCTAAATGCAGGCACACTAACCCAAAATCACAAATCATTTTTTACAGAGCCCAATAAAAGAGGAATGGAACTAAAATTCAGCTCAAACTTTAACTCAATTTCTGCACAAATTAACAGCTTATCTAAAGATACTTCCTATAGTCTTGATTTAGCAAAAGAAGTATTTATGAGACCAAGATTTACGGAAAAAACACTAAATTATGCAAAAAAATTCTTAAAAGAAAGTCTGCTAAATACCCAAGAAACAGCAGCAGATGCACTGCTTAAAGAGATGTTTCCGAATTCGGCGCAATTTGCAACAAAAAATGAACTTCTTTCATCAATTGAAACTATATCGCTAAATGACATCATTGCATTTTACAATTATATAATGCAAAATTCACAGGCTAATGCCACAATTACTGCCCCTATAACTTTAAATCCGAATATAATTAAAGAATCAATCAGCAAGCTGTCTGTTGATTTCCCTATGTTCAAACCGCAAAAGGTTCTGCATTTTAATTCATACCAACCGGTAAGCATGCCTAAAATAATACTGAACAATGAAGAAAGAAATCAGGCTGATATAGTAAAAGCATATAAATTTAAGACAAATTATAATCCCAAAGACCATCTTACAATTTCACTATTAAATACTATTCTTGGTGACGGCCCGTACTCAAGACTTTTCAATGACCTTAGAGAAAAACAAAAATTAGCCTACAGAGTTGAATCAACAGTTGATTACAACGGAAATACGGGCATTTTGGCGTTAGGAATTAAAACAACTACGGATAACAAAGCCGAAGGCATAATTGCTTATGATAATGTCCAAAAATCACTAGACGGATTTGACAAACATATTAACATGCTAGTAACCCAAAAAGTCACTGATGAAGAATTGAATGCGGCAAAAAAAAGATTGAAAACTAAAATTTTAAACGCAATTGAATCTTCAGCAGGCCAAACTAATGTGCTAACAAACTCCCAAAACAGCTGCTTTTCTATAGCAACAACCGCTGAAAGTTTAAAGCTGATAGATAAAATTACAGCAGACGATATTCATAATGCAGCCAATTATATTTTCAAATCCAATCCGATTACATCAATACTGGCAAGTAAAGATACACTGGCAAATTTTAGCTAAATAACCCCAAAGAGCCGTCTTTCAACAAGCGCACATATAATATGCCCCAGCATTATATGTGATTCTTGAATTTTTGAACTTTCAAAAGAAGGAACCTTCAACGTTATATCTGCTATATCAGAAACCATTGATATCTTTGCACCGGTAAAACCAACAGTATAAATATCTTTTTTCATCGCTTCCGTCATTGCGTTAACAACATTTTCCGAAGCTCCGGAAGTGGATATGCCGATGAGCACATCTCCGGATTTGCCTATTGCCTGTATTTGCCTGGAAAATACCGTATCATAGCCATAATCATTGCTTATAGCCGTAATTATTGATGTATCCGTTGTCAGAGCAATTGCAGGAAGAGCTTTACGCTCTGTTTTAAAACGACCCACAAACTCAGCGGCAATATGCTGTGCATCGGCAGCACTTCCGCCGTTTCCGCACAAAATAATTTTATTACCAGTTTTAAAAGCCTTTACGATAATCGAAGAAACATCCTCGATTTGAGCTATTAATTTCTCATTTTCAAGGATGTTTCTTTTGATATCAATAGAGTCTTTTATGTAATTTCTTACAAATTCAGACATTTATTTCCTTACTTTGCTGTATTAAGAATTTTAATGATTTGATCAGAAATATCAACAGTACCATACAAGGTGTTATTGCTTGTTAAAATCAAAGAATAGGCACCGGATTTTCCGACTTTATCGATAGCAGCTTTAACATCAGCTTCAATAGCACGCAATGCATCTACTTTTTTCTTTTGGAGAGCATCAACTTTAACCTGTAATTCTTTATTAAATCTATCTTCTAAAGATTTCTTTTCAGCATCGGTTTTAGCCGAAACAACTCTTTTTTGTGCATCCAAAACGAACACTCTGATGTCAGCCTCTTCTTTTTGAAGATCTGCATTAATTCTTGCAGTGGTAGTATAGCTGCGAAGAACTTTGTCCAAATCAACAGAAGCATATTTTTCTGCTGCTAAAGCCGGGCTCATCACTGCTAACATAGCCAGCAATACTAAAATTTTTTTCATTTAGTTCTCTCTTTCTTTTTGGAATTAGCTCTATAATACCTAATCCTATCTAATTACCATCTTATTTATAAGTACCCTTCAAGGCATTCCAATCTTTTTTAAGCTGGTTAATACCCTGTTTTCGAGCTTCTTGTCTTTTCTTAGCTTCTTCTTGTTGTTTTTTTATTGCTTGTTTACGTGCTTCTTGACGTTTTTTAGCTTCTTCCTGCTGTTTTTTCAGTGCTTCTTGACGGGCTTTTTGCTCAGCAGCTTGTTTCTTTTTGGCTTCTTCAAGTTTTCTTTGAGGCTCAGTTAATTTTTTGTTAATCTCTGCAGCCTTTTCATCTTGTTTTTTAAAGAAATTATTTTGTTTATTAATAAATTCCTGTCTTCTTTCAAGTCTCTTTTGTTCCCATGTCGAAACATTAGAAGCAGCAAATGAACAAGCAGATGACATTGCAAATGCCGCAATTAATGTAACCGCATAAATTTTCTTCATATAACCCTCCTTTATTTTTTCACATTATAACATATTAAATTAAATAGGAGTATAACATATAAAGTAATCTTAAAATTTAAAAATCCTCCGGAATATATAAATCCTTGTTATCAAGAGCATTTCTGATTTCAGCATATGAAGTCATTCCGCACACTGTATTCTGGTACTCTCTAACTATAGAAATAATGTCATCCGTTGATATTTTTATTACACGACGACCGTTCAAGTTTTCTAAAATTTCAGCCATATTTTACCTTCGCTTTCCAGTATATTAATCGGCTGAATAATAAATTTCTTTATTTAATTCATTAAAATAATTTAGGAAACAGGCTTCAAATTATACAAAGCATGCGAATTTTAAGAAAAATAATCTTTGTCCATAACGCTTGTGGATAAAAAATTTATACAGTTGTGTAATTTATTAACTTTATTTTTAAAACTAGAATTTTTTTAAAGTCAAAGGAGGAAACATGTATAACTCGATAGTACAGGCACAGTGCGTAAAATTAAAAGAACTGCAACATCTTTTTATTGATTTGGAATACAACAAAATATTGAACAAAAACCTGAATCTTTACAGAAGCAGAAGTTATAATCAAAAAAATAAAAAATACCTTCAATATGATGAAGTAAAAGAAGCCTTAAAACTGACAGACAAATCACATTTGAAATACATATATTTTGTAGGGAAAGATCCATTATCCCACAGCGACTTTAATCAGATTTTAAGGCTGTGTCTATGCTATGCACCTGTAACAATATATTCTGACGGAAACTGTATAAATGATAAAAAGGCAAGATTTTTAAAACGTGTAGAAGACGAAGGAACAAATGAAATTATTTTCAAAATATTTATAAATCATTATGATGAAAAAATTAACGATGAAAGAAGCAGCAGAGGCTCATTCAGAAAAGCATTGCATGCCGTAAACTCGCTCAGCAAATATGGATTTAACCCTATTTTAGCAATTTTAAAATTCAAAGAAGATGATGAAAAAGAGCTGAAAGAAGGATTTAAAGAACTGGGCAAAAAATTCAAGTTTGAAACAGAAGAAATAAATCTATGTATAATACCAAATATTGAAAATTCCCCATCAGAAGAAGCAGCGTCTCCTGAAATGATTGATATCGATACCGTTGAACTCGACTGCATGAGCAGCAGATTGCTGGCTAAAAACGGAGTATACAATTGTCCGATATTGACAAATGACTACAGAGGCCGTTCCGGAGCAAGTCTTAATGATTTTAGCAAAAAATGCTATCTTGAAACATCGGCTTGCAGACAGTGTGTTGCACATGCAAAAAACATATTCATTAACGCCTGGGCAGCGGACTAATTTTTATTGCTGAAAAGTCCGCTGATTATACCCCAAATTCCGCCAGTTGAATTTGCAGCTTGTGACAGATAATGAGTTACTTCTGTATCTGCATCGTAATTTTCATCCCAAATATTTGCAGATTTTGCTGAGGTAACTTCTGCATTAGAGAAAGCCGATGTATTTTGAGGCACATATGCGCCTCTGGTTTTGCTCACGTAATTGTACTTTGCAAAAGGATTGTAATAATTTGCCGGATTTATCATGTTGCTGTTCATATTATTTGATATAATTAAAAATCACCTTAAGTCAGAATTTCCAAACACATATTTACAAAAATTAATAATACCGGCTTAACGAGCTTTTACTCATAAATTGAGTACTCTTTTGATTCTGCTTCCCAGTCCTCTTGATTTACTTTAAAAGCGTGAGACCAGAATTTTTCAATAGCATAAGTTTCTCTTTCTTCACGATGAAGTATATGAACGATTACGTCACCATAGTCCAGAAGATTCCATCTGTTTTTTAAATCATTTTCTTCTCCGCAGGGAATTCTTTCAAACAAATGCTTTACCCGTTCTCTTACATTTTCAGTCAGCGCTTTCACCTGTGTATTTGTATCAGCGGAACATATAACAAAATAATCAGCCAGCACGGAAACATTACTGATATTCAATATTGAAATGTTATCAGCTTTTTTATCATCTAATATTCTAGCTACTATACTGGCAAGCTTATATGAAGTAATTTCTTCCATTCTTTCTCCTTACATAAAATGATTTTATCATGAATCCTGATTCTGTAAATGCACAGTACATTGGGGAAAAGGAATTTCTATACCGGCAGCATCAAATCTCTCCTTATAAAATTTATTAAAGCCGCGTCCGATGCCCCATTGAAAGCGGGGGCGAGTCTTATATCTTGCTTTAATAATAACGGCAGAATCGCTCAATTCATCAACACCCAATATTTCCAACGGCTCATATATATCATTTTTAAACTCTTCTAATTCACGAAATGCAGCATCCGCCTCTTTTAAGACTTGAAACACTTTGTCCAAATTTTCATTATAAGCTACACCAATATTAAACATATAATATGAATAATCTCTAGTCATATTAGTAACAATGTCAATCATACCATTTCTTATATAATGCACATTTCCTGAAATATCACGTAAAACTACCAATTTAATATCAAGCTTTTCAACAGTTCCTAGTTTTCCGGCAATTTCAACAACATCGCCTACTCTTAGCTGCCCTTCCAGAATCAAACCCAAACCGGTGATTACATCTTCAACAAATCTTTTTGAACCAAAGCCCACTGCGACACCAACAATCCCTGCCGCAGTCAAAATCGGTCTGATATCAATACCCAGCCTGTTAAATATATACATAACGGCGAACCCGATGATAATAGTATCCACAATAGATTTGATAATAAGTTTTATTGTATTTACCTGCTTTATAAACTCTAAATCATCATTATATTTTTTTACTCTTTCAGAAAATCTGTCTATGATAATATTTACAATTTTCAAGAACAGAATGAAAAGCAATATTTCTATCGCTACAATAAAAAATTTATTCTTTATTATTGAGAAAAGAAAATCCATATTAAACATAAAAAACTCCTTTTATAATACTTTTTAAGTTTAAAAAAGAATAATGAATTATGCAAGAATTAGCACCGGGTAATACACATGTCTAATTTTCTTTGAGGCACTTTATGTTTTTCTTTGAGCATAGATAATAGAGTTAGAAAATATATTAATTTTTTAAGGAGACGAGGCATGAATAACAGAGTTTTACTATGTATTATGGACGGCTGGGGAATAAATAAAAAAGGATGTCCTAAAGATGCGACCATTACAGCAAAAACCCCAAATTTTGACAGATTAAAAAAAGAAGAAAAATATACGGAAATTTTTGCAGACGGCGAACACGTCGGACTTCCTGAAGGACAAATGGGAAATTCCGAAGTCGGACATTTAAATCTTGGCGCCGGAAGAATTGTTTATCAGGAATTAACAAGAATTAACAAGGAAATTAAAGACGGCAGTTTTTATAAGAATCCTGAATTTTTAAATGCAATTAAACATGTTAAGGAATGCGATTCGGCCTTGCATTTATTCGGACTTGTCAGCACAGGCGGAGTTCACAGCTCATTAGAACATGTTTTTGCATTAATCAAGTTGGCAGCCGAACATGGCCTTAAAAAAGTATATGTACACGCCTTTTTAGACGGAAGAGATACACCTCCTCAAAGCGCAGTTGAATTTTTATCCGAGTTAGAAGCAGAACTGGCAAAATACAATTTACCTAAAATTGCCACTATATCCGGCAGATACTATGCCATGGACAGAGACAACCGCTGGGACAGAATTGAAAAAGCTTATAATTGTTTGCTTTTGTGTGAAGGTAATAAATCCGACTCTGCTGACGAGGCAATAAAAGCTTCATACAATGAAGGTGTAACAGATGAATTTGTCATTCCTACATGTATTACAGGTGAAGAGTCAAGAATTAAAGATAATGATTCAATAATTTTCTTTAACTACCGTCCTGACAGAGCACGTGAAATCACCAAGGCAATTATGTTTAAAGATTTTGACGGATTCCAAAGAAAAGCAGTAAGAAAAAATCTTTACTACGTAATGTTTACTCAATACGATGAAACTTTCACTTATCCTGTAGCATTTCCGCCTCAAAAGCTTACAAACATTCTTGGCGATGTATTGGACGCAAACGGCATTAAACAATTTAGAACAGCAGAGACTGAAAAATATGCTCACGTTACTTTCTTTTTCAACGGAGGAATCGAAGAGCCAAATAAATTAGAAACAAGAAAACTTATTGCATCACCCAAAGTTGCGACATATGACCTGCAGCCTGAAATGAGTGCGAATGCGGTTTGTGAAGAAGTTTTAAAAGCACTTGATAATACTGACTACCAATTCATTCTGGTAAACTTTGCGAACCCTGATATGGTCGGCCACACAGGTATATTTGACGCAGCAGTCAAAGCAATAGAAACCGTTGATGAATGTGTCGGAAAGATCGCCAAAAAAGCAAAAGAAAAAGGCGTAGTCATGCTTCTTACAGCAGATCACGGCAATGCAGAATGCATGGAAGATGCTCAAACACATAAACCCTTCACAGCGCATACTACAAATCCGGTGCCCTTTTTGGTAATAAATGATTCAGAAGTACAATTAAAAGACTCCGGAGCTCTTTGTGATGTTGCACCCACAGTACTCAAAGAACTTGGAATAAAACAGCCTGAAGAAATGACAGGTACTTCTCTTATTAAATAATAAGATTTGTAAATAGTAAAAAATATAAAGCAAAAAATAATTTGCTCAGACTTAACATAGTATCACTTGATACACACCAAAAACAAAGGAGAAAATAATGTCAATTAAAAGTATCGGTAGAGATTTTATACCAACAATGAAAGAAATAGAAAAAAGAGCATCTCAGGCTAAATTTATATCCAGCAGTGCCACTACATCTGATGTAATAAAAGTAAGCGGAGAAATGTCAAAAGGCGCTTCTAAGGTAAAAGAAGCACCTGTATCTCTTGCAAACATTTATTCTTCACCATTTCATGTTACAAATGAATCAGCTGTAGAAATTAATAAACTAAATTCACTCGCTGCTGATAACGTATATTTCAACAATGCAATGAAAACCCGTGCAGATTGGGAAGCGCTAAACAGCAAGCATTAATAAATAATTGACACGGATTCATTTAATTTTTAAGATAGGTCTATGAGTATAGACCTATCTTTTTGCAACTACAAAATAAACCAACAAATAAGAACTGTAGCTATAGGAGATTTAAAAATAGGCTCAGACGCCTCTTTGCCTCTATTGTCAGACAATAATAATGAGGCAAAACCTGTTTTTGCAATAGAAATTCCTTTTTTGCAAGATAATTTTTATCCTGACTTTCTGTATAAACAATACGGAACAAAAGACTTTTTTCAAATATTAGAAAAATTACAAAATTCTGATGCAGATTTGATTTCTATAAAATTCAATGCAAACGAAAAAACAATAGAACCTCTTTTGCAAAAATTACCATCAGTTTTCAGCCGTATTGATGACATAAATACAAAACCGCTCATTCTAAGAGGCGCAAACAACACTGATATCGATAAAATACTGCTTCCCAAATTATCCGCACTCGCAAAAGAACAGTCAATCATTGCTTTTGCAGATGAATTCAGCTATGAAGATATCCTGCCTTCAATTGTAGAAAGAAATCATGTTCTGGTGCTAAGAACTCCTATTGATATAAATCTGGCAAAAGAACTGAATATTTTATGTATAGATAAAGGACTTTCTCCGGACAGGATATTAATTGACCCTGATATGGGCGGACTGGGCTACGGAATAGAGTACGGATACAGTATTATTGAAAGAATAAAACAGGCAGGATTTGACGGCGACACTATGCTGAATATGCCGATAGCAGCATTTGTCGGCGAAGAAACATACAAAGCTAAAGAAGCAAAAAGTAACAAATTCGATGCAAACTGGGGCGATTTTTACCAAAGAGCCTTAATGTGGGAAATATCTGCTGCATCAGCTATTGTTACAGCCGGAGCAAACCTCATTGCTGTATGGAATATTGAAACTATAAAAACTTTGAAAGAGATGATATAGATGGATTTAACCGGATTACAAATATTCAAATATCTTCCCGGCGCAAAAAAAACCGCTGACTCAAACTGTAAAAAATGCGGATTCCCGACTTGTATGGCATTTGCGCTGAAACTCGCCAAAAAACAAACAGATTTAGAAAAATGTCCGCATATTCCGTCAGAACTTAAAGAAAAATTTTTAGAATCAACCAAAATTCAACAACACGAATTGAATATAACTCCTGATTTAAAAACCGGCGGAGAAAATGTCATGTTCAGACATGACAAAACTTTCGTAAACAGAACAATTATAGCCATAAATCTGGATGCCGATGATATAAATTTTGAAAGCAAACTTAGCAGTATAAAAAATTACGGCATTGACAGAGTCGGTGAAAATTTTCAAATTGATGCAATTTGGCTTGAAAATCCAAACAATGATGCATTGAAAAAAATCGGCAATATTCCGGTGATTAATTCACCGGATGCGCAATACGAACTTGTATCGGGAAATACAATAGAAGAACTGGCAGAAAATTCTAATAACTCAAAAGCCAAAAATAAAATTCTGAACTTTAATATAGAGAAGAAGTCAACAATACAAATTATTAATGAACTCACGCAAATACGCAGACAGGCAATACTTAAGCGATATGAACCGCTGACTTATCCGGTTCTGGTAAAATTAGCACCTGAATCCGATTTGAACAAAATTTGTGCACTGGCATCAATGTTAATCTGCAAATACGCTAATATCATAGTTCTTGACGAATTTAATCCGGCACTGATAAGTACTCTGTATACGTTAAGACAAAATATTTATACCAACCCTCAAAAGCCGCTTCAGGTGGAATCCAAAGTGTATGAATTTAATGAACCCGATGAAAATTCCGTAGTTCTTATGACAACAAATTTTGCACTTACTTATTTTGCAGTCGCTAATGAGCTTGAATCAATGCCTTTCGGATCATATCTTATTGTTACGCCGTCTGACGGTATGAGTGTGCTTACGGCATGGTCTGCAGACAAATTTAATTCACAAATTGTAGCAAAAATGATGTCACAAATAAATCTTGCTGAAAAAGTAAAAAGACGTGAAATTATAATTCCTGGGCTGCTGTCGCATATGAAAGAAGAACTTGAAGAAGCGCTTCCTGATTGGAAAATTATTGTCGGAACAATTGAAGCTTTTCAATTATACGATTTTATTAAGAATAAAGAACTTAATTCACTTAATTCAAAAAATCATTAATAACCTTTTTGGCAGCATCAAAAACAGACTCAATGTTTTTATTTGCATCTACCACTTTCACTCGCTCAGGCTCAGATTTTGCAATTTGCAAATATCCAAACCTCACTTTTTTGTGAAAATCCAATCCTTCCGCCTCCAGCCTGTCCTTTTGTGCACCAACTCTTTGCTGCGCAACTTCAGAATCCACATCAAAAACCAGCGTTAAATCAGGTAATAATGAATCTGTAGCAAGATTATTCAAATAATTTATCCTGGAAATATCAACACCCTTACCATACCCCTGATAAGCAACTGTCGAATCCGTATATCTGTCGCACAGAACAATCTTTCCCTCTTTAATTGCCGGTCTAATCACTGTATCCACATGCTGTGCCCTGTCCGCTAAAAACAGAAAAGATTCACATTTAGAAGACACAAAACCATCATAGTGCAGCAGTATTTTTCGAAGTTCAATACCGAGTTCAGCACCGCCCGGTTCTCTGGTAACAAGAACTTTATAACCTTTTTGTTCAAGATATTCCGCAAGCAAATTAAGCTGTGTAGTTTTTCCGCAGCCGTCAGCACCTTCTACAGTTATAAATACACCTTCTGCCATAGTTATATTCTATCAAATCCCGTATATTCCCGCAGAGCTTTCGGTATCAATATTGAACCGTCTTCTTGCTGGCAATTTTCTATAATTGCCGCAAAAGTTCTGCCGACTGCCAGTCCTGAACCATTCATTGTATAGCAATAATTAACTTTTCCCGTAGTTTTACTTCTGTATTTTAACCCAGCTCTTCTGGCCTGAAAATCACCGAAAACAGAACAGCTGGATATCTCTTTATAGTTATTATAAGAAGGCATCCATACTTCTAAGTCAAAACATTTACGTGCTGAAAAACCGATATCTCCGGTAGACAGCTCTACACGCCTGTACGGAAGTTCAAGAATTTCCAGAGCCTCTTCAGCATCACGTGTAAGTTTTTCATGTTCTTCAGGAGCCTGCTCCGGCGTAGTCAATTTTACAAGTTCAACCTTGTTAAACTGATGCACACGGATTAAACCTCTGGTATCTTTGCCGGCCGAACCAGCTTCTCTCCTAAAGCAAGGCGTATATGCAGTCATACATCGGGGCAAATCGTCTTCCGACAAAATTTCATTGCAATAAATATTTGTAACAGGAACTTCTGCAGTAGGAATAAGATACAAATCCTCATCAACGCATTTATACATATCTTCCGCAAACTTCGGAAGCTGTCCGGTACCGGTCATGGCTGCCGAGTTCACCAAAACAGGAGGTAAAATTTCCTCGTAGCCATGTTTTGACGTATGCAAGTCCAAAAAGAAATTTATAATAGCACGCTCAAGACGGGCTCCTTTATTTTTGTAAATATAAAAACGGGACTGTGAAATTTTTACTCCACGCTCAAAATCAACAATATTTTTATCTGTCACAATGTCCCAGTGGGGTTTTTGCTCAAAAGAAGGTTTTACAACTTCTCCGACAACTTTAACAACTTTATTGTAATCTTCATTTGGTCCGACAGGAATATTTTCGTCAGGTATATTGGGAATATTCAATAGCAGTTCACGTTGTTTTGAATCAAGATTTGATTCTGACTCTTCAAGCTCCTTAATCTTTTCTCCAAGTTCACGAACTTCATTCTGGATTTCATCAGTATTCTGTCCCTGTTTTTTTAATTCACCAATTTTTTGCGACTCTGATTTTCTTTTTGCACGCAACTCATCAGCCATAGTTTGAACTTTTCTGCGCTCTATATCAATTTCCAATACAGAATCAATTGATAAATCAGAATTTCTTCTTTTCAATAATTCGTTTATTTTTTCAGGGTTTTCTCTAACTAATTTAATATCCAACATAATTGTGACTCATCCTATCTACTCTACTTGTCCTAATTTTAGTAAAAACGCATTGAAAAATCCAGAAATTTTATTAAAATATTATTTATGTTCAGGTCTTTAATTAGCATATGTTTTATATTAACCCTTTTTCTCACGGGAATATTGCAGGCATATTCAGAAACCCAATTACGGGATTATAAAGCCATATCTTTAGTAAAGGGCTCTTTTTTAAAGGCAGTCAGCCTTAGAGAAATATCCACATCAACAGCTAAAGTCGGAAATTTGGAATATTTTATCAATCCTGAAGACGTATATATAGGAGAAACAAACGTAATTCCTAAAAATTCTCTTTACATCGGCAGAGTCGAAAGTGTAACCGAGGCGGTTGAGGGAATTAATGCAGCAATGAAAATAAAAATTATAAAACTAAAAACCACAAAAGACGTAGTCTACGATATGGATGCATATATTTTGTGGAAGGGCACAACCACAATTGGCGGTGACCTTGCAGAATCTGAATTTTACATGAAAATGCCGCACTACACAACTTCAATGCCTAAAGGTGTACTACAGCTTGTTCCGACCAGCATTCGTTACTACGGTGAACCCAGAGCAATAAAAGCCGGTGAGGAAGTTACTTTTATAATGAACAAAAACATACCGCTATACGGAAATTAATTATCTGATTATCTGTACAAAAGTAACAATTTAAAATAATTAATGGCAATAATTGATTGTTTTAAAATATAATAAATTGAAGTACAGTAAAAAGGATATAATCAATGGTTAACTCAGTTGTTTTAGTCGGAAGAGCAGGTCAAGATCCGGAAATGAAATATTTTGAATCAGGAAAAGTAAAAACGACTTTTTCTATTGCAGTAAACAGATGGGACTACAAAACAAAAGAAGAAACAACTGACTGGTTTAACATAGAATTATGGGATAAGTTGGCCGAAATTTCCGGAGAATACGTAAAAAAAGGAAAACAAGTCGCAATAGACGGAAAACTTGCAAGCAGCAAATGGACTGACGCTTCCGGCAGCCAAAGAGAAAGATTCTTTATACGTGCTACAAATCTAAGACTTCTCTCCGGCGGAAAAGTACAGGAATAGAAAATGTTTGTATCAAATAATATAGGTATAGTAGCGGACGATTTAACAGGCGCTGATGATACAGCGCTTCAGTTCCATATCAGGGGCGCTAATACACAAATAATACTGGATTATTCTGTATTACCTGAAAATAAACTAAGTACACAAACATGGGCAGTGTCTACGGAAACACGAAATCTTGACCCCGAAACAGCTGCATTGAGAACAAGAGAAGCAACAAAAATGCTGAAAGAAAATCTCAATGTCGAATATTTCTATAAAAAAATGGATTCAACCCTGAGAGGAAACATTGCTGCTGAATGCCTTGCAATGCTAGAGACTTTGGAATGGGATGCTGCAGTCATAATCCCCGCATTCCCGCAGGAAGGAAGAGTGACTATTGGCGGATACCATTTATTAAAAGGGGTTCCTATTGAACGAACCGAAATGGCAAGAGATCCGTTATTCCCGATTTACGAATCACATATTCCGACTATTTTAGAAAAACAACTGGATGCACAACACCATGACGTGATAGGACAGCTGGAATTAAGAACAATTGTCAAAGGTGCAGGCCCCATTTTGCAAAAACTAAATGAACTAATTTCTCAAGGAAAAAAACTGATAGTTGCTGATGCAATGTCAACCACTGATATTGAACAGGTCGTACTTGCAATGGAAAAAAGCTGCTACAATATTCTACCCTGCGGTTCTGCCGGATGCGCACAGGTGCTCGGAAATATCTGGCTTCCCGAAATTAAACGGGAACAACTAATGAACTCTATTCCCAAAATGCCAAAATTAATTGTATCAGGAAGCGCAACTCAAATCACCGCATCTCAAATACAAAAACTCTCTGACAGCGATGATATTGATAACACTTATTTCATTTCCCTCAAACTTGAAGACATTCTTGAAGGCGTAAGCGATGAAATAGTAGAAAGAATTTCTAAAAATCTTATAAAAGATAATGTTGTAGTTGTACATACGTCTGATTTAACCGTAGATTCAAAAGTTCTGGGGCAAATACTCTTTGAAAATGAACTTTCGAAAGTCCAATTGTTATCAAAAATTTGTGATTATCTTGCTTCTCTTACGAAAAGAGTCATCTTCAATAAAGACGTAATTTTGCTTACTATTGGCGGCGAAACATCATTTAAATGCTGCAAAGCAATCGGAAGCAACAGTTTGCAGGTAATTGATGCTGTAAATCCTGCCATTCCGCTTTGTATGGATATTAAAGCTCAATGGATAGTGACTAAATCCGGCAACGTAGGAAATGCTAACACTTTAATAGATATCCTAAGATATTTTGAAAACCATGAAGAATAATTTACCGATAATTATTACAACCGGCGATTATAACGGAATTGGGCCGGAAATTATTACCAAAGCACTCGAAAAACTTTCACTGCCGGAGGATAAAATATTAATAGCAGGAGATGAAAAGCTGTATCCGGCTGAAATAACGTCAAAACACAAATTTATTCATATACCCGCCGGCAAAGTACAATACGGTCAAGAGACAAAAGAAAGCGGGGAGTTTTCTTTTCAATGCCTAAAAGAAGCATGCCTGCTGGCAAAAGAAAAAAAAATATCCGGAATAGTTACAGCGCCTGTATCAAAAAATGCACTTCACATTTCAGGCCACAACTTTTCAGGACAAACAGAAATTCTTGAATTATTTCTTGCAAATGAAGAACAAAAAGCTGAAATGCTGTTTGTGGCAAACGATTTCAGAGTTTTGTTGTTGACCAGACATGTAGCATTAAAAGACATAAAAATAACAAAGGATATGATTATCGAAAAAACATCAAGACTATACGATTCTCTGCAAAGAAATTTTCACATCCAAAAGCCCAAATTGGCCTTATGCTCGCTAAACCCCCATGCCGGTGAAAATGGAATACTGGGAGCAGAAGAAATTAAAGAAATCCAACCTGCAGTGAACCACCTTAAAAATGCAGGAATAGATATTACCGACCCGATGCCAGCTGATACACTTTTTATAAAAGCAGCGCAGGCTATACGGCAAAAAAAAGAGCAGCCATTTGACTGTTACATAGCTTGCTATCACGATCAGGGACTCATTCCGATAAAATTACTTGAAATGAATAATGCAGTAAATATGACAATTGGACTGGATATCATCAGAACGTCGCCGGCTCATGGGACGGCATATGACATCGCCGGACAAAATACGGCTGATTCGTCAAGCATGGAAGCTGCAATCAAACATTTTTTATTGTTTTAAACAAAAACCCGGCTATGAAATTCATGCCGGGAAATAGCTGGATCGTGTCTGGGTAATTAAATGTTATATATAATTAATACCCTAAATATTACTTTTAGGATATTACCCACCTGTACTATATTACTCAATGAACACTATGAAATTATTTAGACATTAATTCTTCATAAAAACTAAGAGCTTCTTTAGCCCGCTTTTCATTTTTTAACATTTTATATGTATAAGCTATATTATAATAAAATGAGGGTTCTTCGGCATTATATTTTATTGCATTAGCGAAATAATATCTCGCAAGCCGGTAATTTTTTTTCTTAAGATAACAACAGCCCAAATTGTAGTATGCATATGAAAAATCATCTTTATACTTTATTGCCTTGCGAAAATTCTCAATGGCAAGATTGATATTGCCGTTTTCAAAATGGATATCCCCCAGATTATAATAAGCTTTATAATATTTAGAGTCAGCAAGAATCGAACGTTGAAGATATAATACAGCATCCATCGGCTTTTGATTATCCTGAGCAATATTAGACATCAACAGCCAATCTTCCGCATTCTTTTCCGCATCAGGAATCTTAGAAAGAAGCTCAAGGCAATTTGCAAGATTATTCGTATTATAATACAGCCTGATTTGCTCCCGTAAATCAGCTCTTATGTCCTCTTTTATATCAGTTTTAAGCACATTTGGCTTTTCTGAACAGTACACAGGAACACAAATTAAACTGAAAACAATAAATAGATATATTAATTTTTTCATAACAAAATTATATGCCAACAATCATCATTTAACAAATTTCGCAATCAAATAAACCAATCATAAAGTGTTAATCCGGACTTTTTAATATCAGCTTTAAAAATATTCTCGTAATATTCAATGGCATCTTTTGCTTTCATGACAATATTGCACCATCCGTCCACGATTACTGCCTTATTTCCCCATGTAGAAGGAGCATCTGCAACAGCATCTTTGCCAAGACCAAATATTGAAAAGACATGATTATTACTACCCGGCAAATCTGTGCATATAATATTATGTGCATCAACGCCTTCTTTTTGGAGTTTATATCGTAT
>CASDVD010000034.1 GCA_949284155.1 uncultured bacterium
CAAAATTACTTACCTATTCATTCCTGAACTCCACTAAATCAAAGCCCCTGAAACCGGTTCAGGATGACATCACGCAGGGTTATATTACTTACTTTCTTACTCTAAACACAAAAGCATAAAATAGTTAACGAGTTAAAGCAAGAAATCTCATTTGGGGAGTTTTGGTTTTTATTAAAAACTAAAAGTATGGTTTGTGGTAAAATTTTTTCATAGAGTAGTTAATATAAAAAGGATTTGAATATGCAGATTTCGTTGGAATGGCTGAATGAATATGTTGATTTGAGTGATGTTACACCTGAGCAGATTGCCCATGAATTGACTATGAGCGGTTTGGAAGTGGAGGAAATTTCTAAAACCGGTGCTCGGTTTACAGATATTATTACTGCTCAAATAAAAAAAATTAGTCAACATCCAAACGCTGATAAACTTCACCTTGTTGATGTTGATTTGGGCTCCGGTATGAAGACTGTTGTATGCGGTGCTCAAAATATTAAGGAGGGGCAGATTATTCCTTATGCATCTGTCGGTTCAAAAGTTTTAAATCGAAAAACCGGTGAACAATTCGAACTTACGCCGGCCGTTATCAGAGGTGTTGAGTCTCAAGGTATGCTGTGTTCTCAGGATGAACTGGGGCTTGAAGGTTTGCAGGACGAAGACGGCATATTGATTTTGAATAATTTAAAATCTGATATAAAACTCGGCGAAAAACTTGAAAATGTTTTGAATATTCATGAAGACATTGTTTTTGATGTTGCTCCTACGGCAAACAGGGGCGATGAAATGTCTGTAATCGGTGTTGCAAGGGAATTAAGCGCAATTTTTAACAAGAAATTGAATTTTTCTCCGTTGCAGTGTACACAGGATTTACATACCGATAAGTTTTCTGTAGAAATAAAGGCTGAAGATGCTTGTAAATATTATGCAGCAGGATTAATTAAAGATGTAAAAATTAAGCCGTCTCCGGACTGGATGCAAAGAAGACTTCTTGCTTGCGGAATCAGGGCGATTAATAATGTTGTGGATATAACTAATTATGTCCTTTTAGAGTATGGTCAGCCTTTGCATGCATTCGATATGGATAAATTGAACGGGTATCTTTGTGTAAGAAGGGCTAATCCCGATGAAAAGATTGTTACACTTGATGAAATAGAAAGAGAAACATCTAACGACACAATACTTATTTCAACAAAAGAATCTGCCGTATGTGTCGGAGGTGTTTTTGGCTGTGCAAATAGTGAAGTTGATACAAATACAAAAAATATAGTTCTGGAATCTGCTTATTTCACTCCTGCTTGCAATCGTCGTTCAGCCAGAAGTATCGGCTACAGAAGCGAGGCCAGTGCAAGATTTGAACGTGGTGTCGATATTGAAGCTACTAAACCTGCTTTACTAAGAGCAATGCAGCTTATGGTAGAGTTGGCGGAGGCAAAGGTCGATGGTATTGTTGAAACAGGAGAAAATAAGCTGCCTGAAATAGATATTACATTGCGCTTTGCTCAAGTAAAAAGAATTTTGGGTACTGAAATTGCTCCTGAAAGATGTATTGAAATTCTTGAAAAGTTGGGATTCCAATTATTGGGAAAAAATGATGTGGCTGCAAAATTCAAGGTACCTTCTTTCCGTGTTGTAGATGTCTACAGAGAGATTGATTTGATTGAGGAAATATCCAGGATTGACGGTTATGATAAAATTGCTCCTACTTTGCCGAAAAATACTCAATCTCCTGAAATTCGCACCGAGCTTACTCTTTTGAAAAAAATTAATAACTTAATGCTTGGCAGCGGTTTTGATGAAGCCGTTACTTCTTCTTTGGTCGGTGTGCCGTTGTACAAAGAATTTTTTGTTTCATATGATGATGCTAAAGCTGTAAAGGTGCACAATCCGCAGAGTGAAGATCATACCATGCTGCGCCAAACGCTTGTTGCGAATATGCTGAATACTATTAAGTATAATTTTTCAAACGGTCAGAAAAATTTAAGACTGTATGAAATAGGAAAGACATACTTTATAGAGCATGAAACTACCGAAAAGGATACGGGTGTTTGTGAAAATCGTATGATAACAGGTGCTTTAACCGGTTCTGTAAATAATGAAAATTGGATTAAAAAACCGGAAACGGATTTCTTTACAGTAAAAGGCATTATTCAAAATTTGATAGGAATTTTGGGGCTGGAGAACAGAATAAAATATGAAAAATGTGCTGATATCGGCTTTTTGCACCCCGGTAAAAGTTCAAAACTTGTTCTTTTGGGTAAACGGCCCGAAACTGTCGGCTTCTTTGGGGAGGTTCATCCCCTACTTAAAGATAAAGAGAAGTTTCAACAAAATGTTTATATTTTTGAAATTAATCTGGAAGCTCTTTTAGCAGCCGTACATATTAGCACTCCAAGATATAAAAAATTGCCGATGTATCCTGAAGTCCAAAGAGATATTGCGTTCATCGTTCCTGAAAATGTTACTCATGAGGAAATATCAAAGGTTATTAAAAAGGCTGCAGCCGGTAATTTGTATAACGGTCAGGAATTGTTTGACGTCTATCAGGGTGAGCATATTCAGGAGGGTTTCAAAAGTATGGCCTACAGAATAAAACTTCAGGATAAAGATGCCACTTTGACGGATGAAACCGTTGATTTACAAATTAAACAAATTAAAGAGTCTTTAAAAAATTCTGTTGAGGGATTGAGTTTTAGAGAATAGTTTTAACAGGGTATTTTAATCCTTAGAAAAAAAGGATATAATATTGGTTATGAATACGGAAACACTGGTAAATGAATTAACAGGAAAAAATGAACAAAAAGCGCATGAGGCTGCCAAAAGTATAGTCAATGAAGCTAATACTGATGCGTTTTCTATGCTTGTTGATAAGAGTGTATATTTATACGATTTTATAAAGTCTAATGTTAACAGGCGTTTTGAATCTGTTATTAATAGAGATAATTATAAAAATTTGCTCAAATTTTTGAACTATTATTCACCGGATTATGAAGATTTAATAGCCGGATTTTTAGCCAAATATGCCGATGAAGATTTGTCGGACGCACTTTTGGAACTGCTTGAGGGTGGCAGTATTGACCAGAAAATTTATTGTGCAAAGTATTTTTCATATATTCCGGATACTGCAGCCTGCGAATTATTGAGCGAGTATGCTTTTTCTGATAATGAATCATTGGCGTATAATGCTGCACAGGCTTTAGGGGCAATGGATTTTAAACTCTCTTATAATATGGCTGATGAGATGTTGAAATCTGATGATGATTTTATTGTGTTTAAGGCTGTTAAGTTTTTGGTTGCTTATGGCTGTACTGACGCAGTTCCTGTGCTGCTGGAGGTTATGAAAAAAAGTTCAATTGCTGAAAATATAGCAGGAGAGATTCCGTTTTTGGAACCGATACCAGTGATGCTGGATAAACGAAATGAAGAAGATGTTCTTTTTTGTTTGAGTAAGATACTTTCAGGCCTCGGCGAGATACTTTCTTTGAGCCAGATTTTTAGTTTTGAATTATATGATGTCCTTGCTAAATTGATACAGAAAAATAAGACTGATAAAAACAGTTTGATATCTGTTATACTGCTGAAAGCATTGCAAAAGTTTGAATTGTTTGAGGAAAATGAAGAATATACTTTTGATGAGGACAATGCTACTAAGGCAGAAATAAGAGAAATCTATAGTCTTTTAAAAAATGAAAATGAGGATTTTTGGAATGAACAAAAATCTTTATCTGTTGAAGAATTGACAAAAGATATTCAAAGAATACTTTCTGCCGTTCATTTAATTAGTGAATTAAAAATAACCGGGGCTTCTGAAAATCTGCACAAGATGCTAGATTCTGACAATGAAATTATTGTTACGGAGGCTGTTATTGCATTGAGTTCATTGGGTGAGGCTTCAGGTATTGATAAACAAAAAGTTCTTCAAAAAATAAACGATGATAATAAAAAAGCAATTATTGAAAATTGTTTAGTTTAGTCAATGTTTTACTTTTGTGTTATTGAACTTCTTGAATATTGAGCTCCGGAAGTTGTTTGGAGTTTTTTGCACCCAGCTCTTGAAGTCTTTCTGCCTGGCGTACAAGATTGTCTCTTCCGTTTAGTTTTGTTAATGCGGCGGAGAGACTTTTTTGAATGGAGTTCATGTCTTTAAGCAGTTCGGAAAATTTGTCTATCATTTTTCCTGCAAGTGCTGCAATTTCGAGTGCATTTTTATTTTGGCGGTTTACAACATTAAAATTATTTATTATTTTTAGTGCACTCAGAAGTGTTGAAGGAGAAACCGGCATTACTTTATTTTTCCATGCAAATTCCCACAGGTCGTTATTGTTTTCAAAAAGTAATGCATAGCAGCTTTCAATGGGAATAAACATCAAAACATATTCAGGAGAAGTATATTCTTCCATTTCAAAATATTCTTTTTTTGCCAAATTAGAAATATGTGATTTCACGGAGGCGTGGAATTGTGAGAGATAGTGTGCTGCTTCTTCATCGGATTCAGCGTTCAGATATGCATCATACGAGGACAATGTGGTTTTCGCATCTATAAATATTGCACGATTTTCGGGTAAAAGAACTGTAGCATCAGGTTTTTTTGAACCAAAACCTGTTTGTACAACATATTCTTCTCCCTTTCTTAGTCCGGAAAGTTCCAGTACACGTTCAAGTATAAGCTCGCCCCATTTGCCTTGTTTCATATTATCGCCTTTTAGTGCGGAAGCAAGAGTGTTTGTATCTTTAGAGATTTTTGAACCGGTTTCAATAACATCTTTTATGTGAAGATCCAATTTTACAAAGTGTTCATTATTAATTGCTGATTGTTTTTTCAGTTCATCAAATTTTTCTTTAAACGGCTCAAGTATTTCTGTCATACGTTCTTTGGTATGATTTGAAAAGTCCTGTGTTGTTTCTTTGAAAATTCTGTTAGAAAGGTTTTCAAACTGGAGCTGCATTTTTTCATAAATATCGGAATATGCGGCTGATTGTTTTTTCTGAATGAATTTGGAAATCAAAAAGGTTATGAGTATTCCCGTTGCAAATCCGGCAAAAAATATTAAAATTTCCATAGCTTCTCCCTCTTAATTACATTAGTATATTCAAAAAAATCCAATTGTACAAATTATACAGATTATGAAATTTATTTAATCTGTATTATCATATTTTTATGTTTATAAAATCTGTGGCATTACGAAATTTCAGGAATTATGAAGGGATTAGCTTAGAGTTTAAGACTAATAAGATACTTCTTGTCGGAAAAAATGCTCAGGGAAAAACCAATCTCTTGGAATCTTTATATTATCTTTCCTGTTTGGGCTCTGTCCGGGCAAAATCCGATGCGGAGCTTATCAAATGGAATCGGGAATATGCAAGAATTGATGCTGAGATTATAAAGCATGATTTGGACATTGGGTTGTCAGTTTTGATTAATCCGCCTAAAAAACGTGAAATTCTTGTGAATAACGTAAAAAAAAGAAAGTCTTCTGAATTTTGTTCAAATCTGGCTGTAGTTTCTTTTTCAGTTAATGATTTATTATTGTTGAGAGGTGCGCCGGAGGACAGACGCAGCTGGCTGGATTTAGCCATAAGCCAGATTTATCCTGCTTATCCTGACAGAGTTTCTAAATACAATAAAATCAGAGTTCAGAAAAATAACTATCTTAAAGAGCTTAGGGCTAATCCTGCATTGGACAGGGCATTGCTTGATGTATGGAATACGCAGCTTGCTGTTTCCGGCAGTAATATTATTTATTTGAGATTAAAATTTTTAAGAGAGCTTCAAAAAATTGCGCAGGTCAAGCATTCGCTTATTGCGGATAATGAATGTTTGTCAATAGAGTATAATTCTTCTGTTTTAGGCGATATCGGTTTTAATGATGATATAAAATACAGCGCTGAAGATATTGCCGTTCTTTTTGATGAAAAGCTTACGCAAAGAAAAGAAGAGGAAATAATTCGTGCACAGTCTCTTGTCGGGCCGCATCGTGATGATATTTCTTATTATATTAATAATATTGATTCAAAAAAATATGCATCACAGGGACAGCAACGGACTATTGTATTGAGCTTGAAACTTGCTGAACTGGAACTTATAAAACAGAAGATTGAAGATACTCCGGTTCTTTTGCTTGACGATGTTCTGGCGGAGCTTGATAATGTCCGTCAGAATTTTTTGTTAAATGCAATTGGTAATGAGACACAGACAATAATTACATCCGTAGATACTGTGCTATTTGATGAAGATTACCTTAAAAATGTAGAAATATACAAAATTGCAGACGGTCAGATAGTCTGATTTTGCTTGTTTTTCAATAAATATTTTTTACAACATGAAAAATTTAAACTTCGATAAATAGTCTTTTACCTACAATATTGGGTTTTCCATTGTAGTATCCGGCAAAGTAACCGCCTCGCACAGGTTTGTTTTTTCCGTAGTAATTCGTTGCATTTTCTGACATAAAAGGATTTATGAAAGGGTTTGAAGAACGTTGTGTCGTTGCTGATTGAACAGCATTTATATTTGCCGGTACAAGTGCTTTGGAGATAAGAGATACGAGATTCATTTGCGCCCTTTCCTAATTTATTAGACAACTCAAATTATAATGAAGTATTTTCTTCTGTCATAATTATTATAATATTATATTAAAAAATGTTAAAGAAAAAACTGAAAAAAATACATCAAATTGTGTATTCACCAATCATGAAATATCTGCCATTATCAATGTTATGGTAAAAAAATGTCCTTTTAATAATAATGAATGTTCATCTGAATGTGCTTTGTTCATAGATCCCAGAGATTTGAATGATCTTGTCGCAAGCAGGCTGACAAGCATAGGCGTTTTTGATAAGCAGAACGGCATGTGTTCATTGAAAAATCTGGCTCTGGGCGAGAGCAGATTTATTTTTGAAAAAAGTTCTCAAAACAGTTTTTGATTTTCCGGTATTTACAAAGTTTCTCATTAAACTCATAATATAAATATGTTATCTAACCGGTTGTAAATATGGGTGAAATTGGTCTCGGTCAGTTTATAAAAAATGCATTCAATTATAGTATAGGAAAACCTCCGACTCAGCCTCAGGCACAGCATGCGAATGAAAATTTTCAACAAACGCAGCAGGCTGCTATGAAAATGTTAAATCAAACTGTTCAAAATATTCAGAGAAATTTTATTCAGCAGGCTGATATTATGAATACACAAATGCAGCTTAAACAGCTTACTGATTTGGAACGTTCTTTGATGTTGAAAGAATTTTTTGATTTTCCTAAAGATATGAAGGATTTGGTAGAGCTGCTTTTAAAGACAAATACTACTCAGATATTGAGTGCAAAGGATATTGCGGAGTTGATGAATAAGAATATAGATATGGCAAAACTGGCGCAGCTTTTGCAGTCTCACGGGAAAGAAGCTGCCGAAAAAATCACTAAACTGATAGCGACTTTACATCAGTCCGGTATTTACAATACCCAACAGCTAAAAGAAATGTCTGCGCTGATTAATGCTTGTATTCCGGCGCCGGATACATCTTCTGCTGTTATGATTAAATCTTTAATGCTGATGTATCTGCCATGGCTTCCGCTTTCAGGTGAACCCGG
>CASDVD010000035.1 GCA_949284155.1 uncultured bacterium
CTCTTTTAAAATGGTACTCCCAAGGGGATTTGAACCCCTGTCGCATCCGTGAAAGGGATGTGTCCTAGGCCTCTAGACGATGGGAGCATCTATTGGTTAGACATCGTAAGATTAATATATCGAAAGCATAATTTGTTGTCAACTTATTCTTTTGGGGATTTATATCGCAGTTTATACTAAAAGGCTAAAATTCTTACCCTGCGCTGGTTTTCACTGCTATCCGGGATGATTTTATAACTCCTGTCATCCCGGACAGTAACGGAACTGATTTCTGCGGCTTGCCGCCTGTAAGATTCCGCAGCAAGTTCGGAATGAGATTACAGCAGTATTTCGAACATATTTGGAGTAAAATTGTATATAAGTCCCATCTTTTTATTAATTTTTATTATTTAAGTAATTTATATTTCCTAATTTATATAACAATACTTAAAAGATGTTAAATGATTGAAAATTGCCGTTATTTATAGTACATTGCTAATAAAAAGAAATATCGTTGTCTTTTAATTTTTGGGGAAATAAGAGAGTTGGGAAAATGGTAAAATCTGATATTAACTATATAAACAGCATAGATGTAGATATAAATTTGGCCACACCTATGTTGAGACAGTTTCTTGAAATAAAGAAAAATTGTTTGGATGTATTGCTTTTATATCGGATGGGCGATTTTTATGAAACTTTTTTTGAGGATGCTCTTGTTCTTTCAAGAGATTTGGAAATCACATTAACAAGCCGTGAGGGCGGTGTTTTGGGCAGAATCCCCATGGCTGGAATACCTGTAAAAGCCATAGATAATTATCTTCCCAAACTGTTGGAAAAAGGCCATAAAGTTTCTATTTGCGAGCAGTTGGAAGATCCGGCTACAGCAAAGGGGCTTGTTAAACGTGATGTCATAAAAACAATTACTGCAGGTACTCTTACTGAAACAAATCTTTTGCAGTCGAATTCCAATAATTATCTCGCTGCAATAATTAAAGACAAGAAAAATGATTTTTATGGCTTTGCATATACAGATATTTCAACCGGTGAGTTTAAAGTTACCCAGACGACATTTGAACAGTTGATGAGTGAGCTTGCAAGAATAAGACCTTCTGAAATTGTTGTGCCTAAAGTACCGCAAAAGATTCTTCCGTTTCAGATAGTGCCTGAGGAGAAGATAGATTTGCCTGAGGAAATTGTTGCTAACTATAATTGTTCCAAAGTCAGCTATAATGCTTTTGATGAGAAAAAGGCAGAAGAAAACCTTAAAGAAGTTTTGAAAGTGAAGTCGCTTGACGCATTTGGTTTTAATACTTATAAAACAGGATTCCAATGCGCCGGTGCTATTATTGAGTATTTGTACAGAACCCAAAAGGATAATTTTCCTAAGTTTGAGAAAATCGATTCATATAGTTTGTCCGAGTTTGTTTCAATTGATTCAAACACGAGAAGAAATCTTGAGTTAACAGAGACTTCCCGTGACAAATCTAAGTACGGAAGTCTGTTGTGGGCCGTTGATAAAACAAATACTAATATGGGTGCAAGACTGTTAAAAAAATGGCTTCATCAGCCGTTGAAAAATGTAAAAAAAATTCTGGACAGACAAAATGCAGTTGAAGAACTAATGCAGAATACGCAATCCAGGATTGCATTAATCGGACTTTTGCAAAAAGTCTATGATATCCAAAGATTGTCTACCAGACTCAGTAACAACAGTGCAAATCCCCGTGATTTTCTGGCATTAAGAGATACGATAAAACTTCTTCCGGAGTTTGCTCAGATTATGAAGTCTTTCAATTCAAGTTTGTTGGCTCGTCTTTCTGCTGCGGATTCAGGTTTAATTGAATTTGCTGATATTATTGACAAGACCATATCAGAAGATGCGCCTATTACAATAAAAGAGGGAAATATAATCAAAGACGGCGTGTCAGGTGAACTGGATAATTATCGTGATCTTTTGCACGGCGGAAAAAACTGGCTGGTTAAATATGAGGCTGAACAGAAGGAAAAAACGGGAATAAAATTTTTAAAAGTAGGGTTTAGTAAGACTTTTGGCTATTTTATAGAAGTTTCAAATTCTAATCTGTCTATGGTTCCGGAGTATTATATCCGAAGACAGACGTTGACTAACGGTGAAAGATTTATCACGGAAGAGCTGAAGCATCATGAGTCTGATGTACTTTCCGCTCAATCTAAGTCTACTGAATTAGAATATAAAATATTTTCCGACTTGAGAGAATATTCAAAAGAATTTGTTGAATCAATAAGAAAAATTGCTGAAATTATTGCGGAAGTCGATGTCCTTACATCTTTTTCCGTTTGTGCAATTGAGAATAAATATGTGAAACCGCTGATTGATGAATCAAATGAACTTTATATCACAGAAGGCCGTCATCCTGTTCTTGAAAAAATATTGCCGATGGGTCAATATGTTTCGAATGACTTGAGGCTGACAGCCGATAATCAAAATGATACACAGTTTATGATTTTGACCGGGCCTAACATGGCAGGAAAATCAACTTATATGAGGCAAAATGCTTTAATTGTGATATTAGCGCAGATAGGCAGCTTTGTCCCTGCCCGGACTGCAAGAATCGGAATAGTTGATAAAATATTTACACGTGTAGGTGCTGTTGATGATCTTTCGTTAGGCCAATCAACATTTATGGTCGAGATGAATGAAACTGCTTTTATTTTAAATTCGGCAACAGACAAGAGTTTGATATTACTCGACGAAATAGGCAGAGGAACGAGTACATATGACGGTGTGGCAATAGCCTGGAGTGTTGCTGAATATATAGCAACAAAGATAAAAGCCCGTACTATATTTGCAACTCACTATCACGAACTGAATGTTATGAGTTCAACATTCCCTCAGATTAAAAACTACAGAGTGACTATTTCTGAAAATGAAGGTGAAATTATCTTTTTGAGAAAGGTAATAGAAGGTTCGGCAAGCAAAAGTTACGGCATTCAAGTAGCTAAAATGGCCGGTCTGCCGCAGTCTGTTATAACTAATGCTGAGGATTTGATGAGAAAGATGCAGGTGGATTATTCAAAAGATTTGTCCGCAAACAAACGGAAAGCAAAAAGTATAAATGTCGAAGTTCCCCAATTAACGTTAGGGCTGGACTAGTATTGTGCTCCATGGTTCATCATCCTGAGCATATTATTCATTAACAAAGTATGATTATCGGGTTGAGCGGATTTTTGAGCATTGGTATCGTTGATACGCTCTTTGGCCAGTTTCGTTAATTCATCGTTAAGCCTGATTTCTCGTGCTTTCAATCTTTCATAGCATGCACTTTTTTTATCATCCGGAAATGCGGCACATGTCTCCATGAATCTGTCGAATTGATATTTGCGGTGCTGCCAGTATTCAACGGTTTTGTTATAGTCGTCAACACGTTTTTGTTGATAGATTAAATATTGGAACGGATACAGCTTAGAGAATTCCTGAGGCGTTACTGTATTTGCGTTAAGGAATCTTGGAGGGCAGTAGTTTTTCCAGACGGGAAGAATTATTTCTTCACTTTGTGAAAATTGTGCCGTAATTATAAAAATAAAAAAAAGAATAACAAATTTTTTCATATGTTCCTCAGAAGCTTTAAGAAACATTATAGCATTTTAGAATATAAAAAGCATGCTAACATAAAGTGTGATTCATACACCTTATATCGGCATGCTTTTTATATTTCATTTTTGTTTTTTATATAAAAAAACAGGGCTAAAAGCCCTGGTTGTCTGGAATTAAGAATAGTTGGAAGTATGAAAAAGATTTAATTATATATAACAGTAAAATTCATATTTGAACAATTATCCAACCGGGTAAATTTGAAAATAGAAATATGTCGATATGTTAAGAAGAAAAAATAAGGATTAACCCGGGAATAAGTGTACTTTGTGCACTTTTTGGAAAAAGCTTATATAAAAAGGATTTTCACCGGATATTAAGATTTCATTAAATAGGGTTGACAAAGAATACTTTATGATACATAATGAAAATGTACTAAATAGTGTAAATAAAACACTTATTACTAAGGTTTATTAAACAAAAGGATAAAAACAATGAACGTGAATAGAGTAATTTCAGTTAACTATTCAAATATAAATAAAAATAGAGTATTGCTCAACAGAGACAGAGTTCTATTGAACCCGAGTTTTGGAAATACATCAGATATAACAGACAGAGCTATCGTAGATCAATATATCTCTCTTGCTCAAGACGCTGTTCAAAAAGAACGTGATGCCGTAGTTGACCCTTTAGGTGCAATTTCACGTAAATTTACTGATTTAGTAAAAATGCTTACACCAAAATCACAAACAAGAGCAGCAGCTTTGGAAGATGCGATAAACTTCTCTTACGGCTACTCTCCAAATAATATTTTATACAAATAAAACTAAACCGAAACATAAAATCGCAACCCCCAACCCCCTGTATCTATTTGAATAGTTAAACAAAATCCCGATTATAAATCGGGATTTTGCAGTTTTTTAATATTTAATCTAAATTGTTTTCAATCCATTCAAGCATAGGCAGCAGAGCTTTTGCTCTGTGGCTTAGAGTATTTTTTTCATTTAAAGTCAAATCAGCCATAGTTTTATTTAGTTCCGGAATAAAAAATACAGGGTCATATCCGAATCCGTGGGTGCCATGCGGTTGTTGCGTAATAAATCCGGGAATTTCTCCGGTTGAGACATGTATTTTTTCACCTTTGGGATTGACTAAAACCATTGTGCAGACGAATTTTGCAGTCCTTTTATCCGGTTGTATATTTTCAAGTGCCTTAATAAGTTTTGAAATTTTTTCTTCCGGGGTTGGAGCGTATCTTGCAGAATACAGACCCGGAGCACCACCCAGTGCATCTACGCACAGACCGGTATCATCGGCTATAGCATAATATCCTGTTAACTTTGCAGCTTCTTGCGCTTTTATAAATGAATTTTCTTCAAATGTCGAGCCCGTTTCGTCCGGGTTAAAATCTTTCGGAGCAAGAATAAACTCAATATCATTAAATATTGAAGAATCAACAATTGCTTTTATTTCTTCTAACTTGTGAGGATTAGCTGTACCGAGAACTATTTTTTTCATTTTATTTTCCGAACCTTCTGTTTCTTCGTTGGAACTCCAGAACAGCCAGCGCAATTTCTTCTTCCGAGAATTCAGGCCAAAATTTTTCAGTTACATAAACTTCAGAGTATGCAATCTGCCATAATAGGTAATTGCTGATTCTTTTTTCTCCTCCGGTTCTGATTAACAAATCCGGATCAGGTATATCAGCAGTATACAAATGCTGTTGAACTGTGTTTTCATTAATGTCATCAATGTCCAGTTCATTGTTTTTTACCTTTTGTGCAATCAGTTTTACTGCATTAGTGATTTCATTTCTTGAGCCGTAATTAAACGCAATTTGTAGATTAACTCCTGTATTTTGAGCGGTTTTTGACATTGCATTTTCGAGAATATCGGAGAGATTAGAGTTTAGTTCTTTGATATTTCCGATGAATCTGATTTTTACATTATTTTCATGAAGCTCATCCAATTCATCTTTGAGGGTTTTCGCCAGAAGATTCATAAGAAAATCGACTTCTTCCTGTTTTCTGTTCCAATTTTCAGTAGAAAAAGCATAGACAGTAAGATATTTTATACCGAATTTAGCAAAAGCTTTCAAAGTGTTTTTAAGCGCTTCCACACCTTTCTGGTGTCCGACAGCGGAAGGCAGAAGGTGTTGTTTTGCCCATCTTCTGTTGCCGTCCATGATTATTGC
>CASDVD010000036.1 GCA_949284155.1 uncultured bacterium
AATTTACCCGTAAAACTTATTGGTGTAGGTGAAAAACTGGATGACCTGAAAGATTTTAATTCAGGTGATTATCTTGAAGCTTTATTTTCATAAATAGCAAAAAATTTTTTCTTTGAGATTTTTATAAATATTATGAAAATTTGTTCTTCCCCAATCACAAATATAAACGGAACTAACAACCGCAATTCAGCAATAAACAAGACTGCATCTGTTTCTGTTTTTGATAATTTGTCAAAAGACATTTTTATAAAAAACCATACGCCTTCATTCGGAAAAAGTTTGCGTCTGGAGGAAAAATACTTTCCTTTTAAAAAAGAAATTATAGAATATTGTTTCAAAAATTCAAATATCAATATTGAACAGATAGAAAAAATAATAAAGAAATTTTCTCCGACAACCAGTGTCAAAAATATACGGGAATTACCTCCTAATACTAATGTATCAGATTTAACATCAGCCTATTTTACTAATAAATTATATTTTGATGCAGACGGAAAAATATTTGCGGGCGATAAGGAAATTTATTTAGCTTTACCTGAAAATAACAGCAAAAGCGCCAAACTCAATTTTTTAAATTCATTGCTGCACGAAATGACACATATTTTTCAGGAAGAATCCAAAAACAGGACTTCAAAAGTCGATTTTTTCAATAATCTGCTTCATGGCAAATCTCCCGATTCTAAAGATATTACGACAATATCCTCTATGCCTGTTGCATTTAGTATAGCGGAAAGAAATATGTATACGCCTCTTTATGAAACACTCAGAAAAGAGAACTTTATGCCGCAGCCGGTAATCGACTGCTCAAAAAATATGTTAGACAGAATTTATATTGCTAAAACAGGTTTTGATACAAAAAAATTTATTGAACTTGTGATTAATAAAACACTTGATTATACAGAAAAAATGAAGGGGCCGGTAAATAAATCAAATGTAGTTAAATATATTTCTCTCGTTGCCGGAAAGGAAAAGGAAGCCTATTACAACAGTACAGCTTTTTTAAAAAAAGCAGCCGGAATAAATTCTCCTACAGACCTGGATTTAAGGGTCACACTGTATGATATCTTTATGGAACAAGCAGCGCAAATGGCACGTATGTAATTTTTATTTTCCTATACAAAAGTTTTCAAAAATATTGTTCAAAATATCATCGGTAATCACTTCACCCGTAATTTCATCAAGACTCATCAGGGCTGACTTTATATCAATAGAAATTAAATCCTGAAGTTCAGACGCCTCAACCGCTGCGAGCGCAATCTTCAATGATTCCAGTGCTTTTTGCAAACAATCCTGCTGCCTTTGATTTGTTATAAACTCTGTTTCTACAGAATTTTTATCAATAACGATTTTTGTAATTTTATCTTTTAAAATATCAATATTCTCACCGGTTTTTGATGAAATTGAAAACTCTGCCGGTATTTTATTTAAATCTGCTTTTGCCGCAATTTTTATGTGAGGTTTATTTTTTATTAACTCATATATTTTTTCATCTTCATCCGTAAAGCCCGTGTTGGAATCATACAAAAACAATACTAAATCCGCATTTTCAACGTATTTTTTTGTATAATCAATTCCTATAATCTCAACCCTGTCAAGCCCCTCTCTTTCACGAATTCCTGCCGTATCAATAAGAGTTGCCGGTATTCCGTTTATATCTATTGTTTCTTGAATCACGTCCCGTGTTGTTCCCGGAATATCAGTTACTATAGCTCTGTCAAGGTTCAACAAAGCATTGAACAACGATGATTTACCGGCATTCGGGCATCCGGCAATTGCAATTTTTATTCCCTGCCTGAGAATATTAGAAGTGCGTGCCGATGAAAGAATCTTTTCAATTTTATCTATACATGTCTCAATCTCATTTCTTAAAAATGAATAATCAGGCTCCGCCACATCTTCCGGAAAATCAATAGCCGCAACTATTCGTGAAAGAAGATTAAAGATTATTCCTCTTATATTTCCTATCTCAGCCGCCAGTGCTCCGGATAAGTTATTTGCACTTTTTTGTACAAAATTTTCAGTACGGGCCTGAATCAAATCCAGCACTGATTCAGCCTGTGAAAGATCCATTTTATGATTTAGAAACGCCCGTTTTGTAAACTCGCCCCGCTGCGCAATTCTTGCTCCGTTTTGCAGCACAAGCGACAGAATTTTTTGAACAACTTTTATTCCGCCGTGGCATTGAATTTCAACAACATCTTCACCGGTATAGCTTCTCGGCGCTTTGAACGGAAGCAAAACTACTTCGTCAATTTTTATTTCACCGTCAAGAATCCAGCCATGATGAATCTTTCCCGGTTCTTGAATTTCTTTTGAAAAAACTTTTTGTGCAACAGAAAATGCATCTGCACCTGATATACGAATCACACCCACTCCGCCGGCAGCAAGAGGCGTGGCTATGGCAGCAATAGTTTCAAATTCATAATTAATATTCATATAAACATCGTATTATCAACTGCTGCTTAAATCAATACTTTATAAGAGTTCTGTCAACCGGATAGCTTATCCGCCGCCTTTCAAACCGCAAAACTGCCTGCCGGACAATCGCTTTAAATATCCCGTTTAAATGTAAATTTGCACCGCAGAAAATGTTGGAATAAAATATAATGGTTAGAAGGAGAAAATAGTGCCGATAAAGCGCAAAATAGTTTTTATACCGATTGATAATCGTCCGGTGTGCTACGATTTGCCGAAACAAATTGCACAAATGGATGAAGACATAGAACTTTTGCTTCCCAGACGGCAGCTGCTGGGTGATTTGCGGAATCCGGCCGATATGCTAGGTATTTATGATTGGCTTGAAAGAATAAAAGATCCTGAAGCAATTATTATCTCATTAGACACAATGGCTTACGGAGGACTTATTCCGTCAAGAAAAAGCGACGAAACATTCAAAGAAGTCTATCTCAGAATGTTAAAATTCCGTCATATGCTTGAATTAAAAAAAACAAGGATATATGCCTTTTCCAGCATTATGAGAATATCGAACAATAATGTTAACGAAGAAGAAAAAGACTATTGGAATCCATACGGAAAGGAAATTTTCAAATATTCATATGATTTGCATAAAGACGGCGTAGCTCTTACCAAGGTGCCGTCTGAAATAATTCAGGATTATATACTAACGAGAAAAAGAAATTTTGATATGAACATCCGCTATCTGGAATGGCAGGAGGAAGGAGTTATCGATACACTGGTATTTTCAAAAGATGACTCAGGTGAATACGGATTAAATGTGCAAGAGGCTGAATATCTGCAAGAGCAAATTAAAAAAAGAAATCTCGGAGCAATGATAAAAACCGGAGCGGATGAGATTCCGTTGTCGCTTTTATGCAGAGCAATTACGACCGGCAAAAAATATAAAATTGCACCAATTTACACAAACCCCGAACACATAAACAAAATATCAAAATATGAAGATGTTTCTGTTTCAGAATCTGTCAAAGGCCAGATTGAGCTGGCAGGAGGGACTGTCAGCAATGAAGAAAATGCCGATATTATCTTGATTGTTAACAACTTTAAAAAACATCAGGGCGAACTTGTTATGGATGTAGAAACAGAAGGATTCAAAGGAAAACTGTTCACTCCGGATAAACCATACCTGGCTGCGGATATTTTGAATGCAAACGGTGCAGACAACAGTTTTGTTGAAAAGCTAATGGAGCTTGATTTAACCTCAAGAAAATTTTTAGGCTACGCCGGATGGAATACAACCGGAAATACCCTCGGGAGCGCAATTTGTGCAGCAATGGTAAAATATTTTGCAAGAAAATATAATGATAAAGCTTTCAAAAAATTACAACTGACAAGATTTCTTGATGACTGGGCATATCAGGCAAATGTCAGAAAATATTTAAAAATGACTGCAAAGTTTCTTGACCTTGATATGTTGAAAAATACAATCTCACCCTTTGAAACTCTTGTTAATAAAGTTTTTCACACAGACTACCGCAATATTACTTATGACTTTCCATGGAAGCGGTATTTTGAAATAAAGGTTGATATTGATTAACCAATATTATTATTTCGGACGGATTTGCCGTTGCGATACCCGATGCCGGCACGATATCCGGAAACTGAATAAAGCATAGGCAAAACAGGGCCAATCCACTTCAAACCTGACACAAATCCCACAGACGCAACATCGTCAATATGCAAGCTCAAGTCTAATGCTTCAGGATGTCTTTCACTATTCAAATTTTTAAACATATCTTTAAAACTGCCGGTTTTTTTCTGTGTTTTATCAAACAAAGGATTGATGTAATTTTTGCCGATAAAATTAGCAATAGCACTGCCGGCAACCAAGCCCACGCCTACGACACCGCTCAACATTGCTGCAAATCTCGCAGTACGTGATTTTACATTAAAATGATTCATCGCCAGAGCACCGAGACCGGCACCGACATTACACAAAAATATATTATTCAAATATTGGTATGAACCTTCTTTGATTTTGTTCGGCACTTGTTTTTTCCAGTCCTCACCGGAAAGTTTGTCACCGGCAACACCTCCGGCAATACCTCCGAGAACAGGAATCAATCCGAGTACAGAAAGATTTAGCAATTCAGCAAAAGGGCCGTGGTTGTGCGCATCAGGGATTATATTTTTTATTGCACGCACATCGTGAAATTCTTTATTGAGCTGATTCATCAAATATTTTACATCAGAAAATTTCAAAACCCGGCTGTTTTTTACCTGCTCAATTAATTTACGGGATTTTTCATCCTGAACTTTCGAAAGAACTTTTTCAATATCATGCCCGTGTAAATGCGGCAATTCAATCAGACCCTCGAAAATTTGTTTTCCGTTTATCTTCAATCCTCTTGTTGCAATAAGAGCTGATGCAACCGTAAAAGCCAGTACAGATGCATTTTTGATACCTTTTTTGCGCCTGTCATTTTCAGCTGTCTTATATGTATCATAAACACCATATCCCGCAGCTGCAGCTGTCAAAATACCCGGCATCGCATTATACAATTTTTTGACCAGCGCCGGTTGGTCAAGATATTTCCCAAAAACACTAATCGAGGAAACTGACGGCATAAATTATCCCTTTATTCGTTAAAACAAAAACTGCCCTGCGCACAAGGCAATAACATGTCTGTTCTAGCATAAATAATTTCATGAATCAATAACCGGCATTTCACCCGCCCGGCCCCGCTCCGGGCATATCAGGAGCGGGGAAAACTTCATTTATAAATTATCCGTGTAAAATTTTTCTCAAAACTTTACAGGTCAGCGCAAAAGCACCTTTTGCAGGTCTGCTGTCAAACAGAGCGTTGAGCATCATAAAATCGTGATGTGTACCGTTAATTCTGACATTTAAAACACGAACACCGGCACTGTCAAGCTTTCTGGCGTAAGCTTCTCCTTCATCACGCAAAACATCATTTTCATTCGTTATAATCAACGCCGCAGGCATGAGCGCAAGTTCTTCAACCGGCGCTTTCAAAGGTGAAATATAAAAATCATCCCGTTTTTTCTTGTCAGGTTCATACATGTCCCAAAACCATTCCATAGATTTTTTAGTAAGCCATGGGCCGTCTTGAAAAGCCTCATATGACCTCGTATCCATATCAGCATCCGTAACAGGATAAAATAATGCCTGAAATATTATATCCGGGCCATTCTCTTTTTTCGCCTTTAACGCAGCAGCGGTAGCCATATTACCTCCTGCACTGTCACCTGCTATTGCAATTTTTTTATTATCAATATTAAATTCATCAGGATTTTCATTGAGATAATTCAAGACTTCATATACCTGATTCAATGCAACAGGATAATGCGCCTCCGGTGAAAGAGTATATTCAGGAAAAATAACAACTGACTGGGTGCAGTGAGAAAGCTTACGTATAAGCATATCATGAGTCTCTTTTGACCCGAGAACCCAGCCTCCGCCGTGGACATAGACTATTGCAGGCAGTTTTTCATCATTATTCTTAGGCCTGACGACTCTTAAATCAATAGTTTTTCCCCCGGGAGCAGATATCTGCGTATCAACTATCTCAGCATCAATATCCCTATGAAATTTCTTCTGTAAATCCAAAAGAAATTTCCTTGCTTCTTCCAAAGACAACTCGTACAACGGTTTTAAATCCATAGCTTCTATCTCTTCTACGAATCTTTCAGTCTCCTGCGTAAGGTTTGGCAATTTTGAAGAAGGTGAGTTCATATTTTGACTGTTCCTATATTTCTAACAACATTTTCAATACATAATACCGCCCGGGAAGCTGTTTTACATTAGACCCGGGCGGTATTTAGAAAAGTTATATAGTAGAAAAGTATTAATCAGATATAATTTAACAGAGTATTCTGCTGCAGCATAGCATATATAGACATTGAAGCCTGATATGCATAGTTCTGTTGAATCAAATTAGACAATGCTTCAGCCAAATCCAAATCAACAAGAGAAGATTTATGAGCGGTAGTTTGTAATTCCAAATCCTGAAGCGAATTTTTTGTCAATTCAACCCTTGCCGCCTTGGTTCCAAATTCACTACGCCTTAAAGCCACATCATCCAGACCGGTTTCTATTCTGGACATAGCCTCTTCCAAAGCGTTCTGATCAGGAGGATATGCGGACAGAATATTGCTAAAGTCGCCCATTGCCTGAAGAATACCGCTTCCGGAGCCGTCAGATTTGTAGCTGCCGAAAATTTCTTCGCCGATACCATTGACAGTAATCTGTACGCCGTCTGAAATTGTCAATTTGCGTTCAGCACCCTCCGCATCTTTAGAAGAACCGTTATACACAATACCGGTAATATTTCCGTCAGCATCACGCTCTATCTCATAAGGCCGTGTTGTAACTTTTGCTCCCGCAAATACAAACTGATTATTATACTCAGAATTGGCAGAATCCACGATACTTTGAAGCAGCTGGTCTATTTCATCTTTTGATGCCTGCACGGATTCTTCGCTGTTTGTTCCGTTCATTACACCGATGCCCAAATCTTTAAATCGCTGCAATTTATCAATTGCATTTTTAAAGGTATCATCTATCATACTTAATTGATTAGATGCGGTATTAATATTGTTATAGTAAGAATCAATCTGTGAAAGCTGATAGTTTAAATTCATTACGGTGGTAATTTCAGACGGATTATCGGAAAGCGTATTGAATTTTTTCTTGGAATCAGCCTGAGCCTGTAATTCCAGAAGTTTATTCTGCTGCGCCATAAGCTGGCTCAACTGTGTCTGATGCTGTCCGAATGTAGAAGTTCTAACAAACATAAATCTATGCTCCTAACTGAGTTATAATCTGCATCATTTGGGAAGTAACATTGAATACCCTGGCAGCAGCTTCATAGGCCCGCTGGAATTTCAGCATATCAGTAATTTCTTCTTCCAAATTTACACCGTATAATGCCGTACGCTGGCTGTCAACCTGATTCATAATAGCCTGCTGTGTTTCAGTCTTGTTGTCAATAGACGAAATCTTATTTCCCACTGTTGAAACCATATCGGTCAAAAAGCCGTTCAGACTGTTCGGCGCACCGCCGGCATCTGTCGCAAGACTGTCTAATTTTCCGTCTTTCAGGTTCAAAACCAAATCCATATTAGCACTATTGCCTACAGCCGCTGCATCAAAATCTGCTGATGTAATATCAGCACGGGCTGTAGCAATATTATTAGGATTGTTAATAATTTCTTCATTGACCTGAATATTTTCAGCAGTAAACTCTGCGGCACCGTCGCTGGTCGTAAATATCGGAATTGTAGATTCTATTAATTGACCGTCCGGCCCTAAAGCAAGAGGTGACTTGCCGTCTATGATAACAGTTTGAATATTATTTAATTCCTCAGCGAATGCAGACGCAAGCTGATTCAACTGTTTCAAAACCGTTGTGAGGTTAACACCGTCAACTGTTTTAGAACCCGCAGTAGAAAGAATTGCACCGAGAGTACCGGAATCTATCTTTTCATTAATATTGGTTTTTAACGGATTCTTAGCAGGGTCAGTCTGTTCTAAATCAATAACCTGTATAATAGCAGGTTCATCTTCCGTTGTTCCCTGTACCGCTTTAAATTCAAGGTATTGCTTGTTCCCGTCGACAAGAGTCATGTTGTCAAAAGAAACATTTACTGTATTATTGGGATTTTGTGTAACAGAAATCGGTATAATAGCTGATATATCATCAATAAGTGCATCCCTTTTATCCAAAAGTTCATTGGCAGCACCTTTTACCGAAGAATTTTGCAAAATTTGCTGGTTGTAATCAGCTAACTGTGCTAATTTTCCGTTTAAATCATCAACAGCATTTTTAACTCTTGAACTGTTAAAGCTGGAAGGATCGCCCACTTCTCCGACATTCTCTCTTATAGCAGTTTTAAGAGAAGATGACATTTGATTAAACTTGTCAGTAACATTCTGTAATGCAGAAACATACGATGTTCTGTAGCCTGAATTGGTAGGATCTCCGGCCAGAGCATCCGCAGCTGCAAAAAAGTCATTAAAGGCTTTTTGCAGACCGTCTTTACCCACTTCATTCAGTGTACTTTCAATCAAAGAGGTCATAGAGCCTATTTGCGTGTAAAAACCCGTTGTTGATGCTTGATCACGATATCTGTTATCCATAAACTGATCACGATTTCTCAATATTGCATCCATTTGAGCACCTTCACCAATCAGAAATTGGTTGCTGGAGGCATAATTATATGTATTATACCCAGATGTAGATGAAAAGGCAGCACTTTGGCGGCAGTAACCCGGCGTATTCATATTGGACACGTTATTGCTGATAATGTTCAATCCGAACTGGTTATTCAAGATTGCCTGTTTCGCTATGTTTAAGCTCGCATTTAATGTCATAATGTTTACTCCTGCGCTATTTTAAGCTTCTTCTTCTATCATGGAGATTTTCAGCTCTTCACTGGTAACCGAGCGTCCATGTTCGTTATACTCCTGAGGGGTTACACTAAACCCTTTCAGGATTGCATCCAGTGTTTTGTTGGCAAATTCAATGCCGTGTTTTGTAAGTTCTATGTTCGTACGTTCTAAATCACCTATTTTTTTTGCGTAATCATTGATAATGCTTTTCTTTTCTTCAAAACGCATTGCGGCTTCTGAATCTATATTCCTCAAATATCCGATTATTTCAGACATTGAAGAGGTCATAATATTCATTTTCTCGCATAACTCTTTGCGTTTTTCGCAGGTATTGTTGATAATCTGGATTACATCAAGCATCTGTGAGTCAATATTGAGCAGTGCTTCACTGTCCGCTTTTATAAGAATTTCCTTTTTTTCGGTTTCTAATTTAACAATATTCTCATATTGCTCAATTTCAGCATCTATTAGTTGTTCCAGTTCTTGTATCATAATAATCTGCTTTTCACTTAGTAGGGGTTATGCCATATAGTCTGCAATTACGCTTCTGCCGTAATTTAAACCATACATTATATCGTCTTCGGAAATGTTCTCGCCTGCCATTTTAGCATATTTTTTTATTTCTTCAACATCTTCAGACTTTACCATTATAACACTATTTACATGGGTTCCGCTAGTGTCATGGAGAAAATCATTTTCTATTGTTGAATTTGACGGTTTTATGTTGAATGCATGATTCGCATTAAACAGCTGTATAGCGCTTATGTTATTTGAACCTATAGGACTTACCATTTTTATTTTACTCCTTAATAACTATGAATGTGACGAATAACGAATTTGTTTTTGTAAA
>CASDVD010000037.1 GCA_949284155.1 uncultured bacterium
AAGATTTTTTTGAATACCTGTTTTCAAAACCTTTGAAAATAGAATGCAAAAGACTTTAGTGTAACTTTGGTTTAGGTATTGTATAAAATAAACAACTCCTGTAAAGCCTTCCTCTCCCTGTCATGCTGAACTTGCATCTCCTTTTGCAGACGAAGAATGAGTCGTACAAAGGTGGGTGTCCTTTGGTATTCCAGCATCTTACCGGCTCCCGCACATCGCCAAACACCTTTGCTAAACAATTAATTCCCGCTCTGCTGAATTAAAGACCCAGAAATAAATTCAGGGTGACAGCATATGGGGTTGTCTTACTCTCATGTCGTTGTTTGTCCACAAGAAGAGATACAGGGTTGTTCGGAAGAGAATTTTATATCATATTTTTTATTGGTGTTTAGGTTTGTTCTTTGCAGAAATGCAATTTAAAAAAACGGGGTAATTCAGCCTTGGCAGGGTTTTCCTTATATTATTAAGAAATGTAAATTGAGATAACTCTAAAAAAGCAATTTTTCTATATAAATATACTTTATATATATGTAAGACACAAAACAAAAATAAAATAAATATAAATTAAAAATTAATTTTAAATACACATACACACTAACCTACCACACACTACTAACCTACACACTTACACACGAGGAATTATAACAAAGAATTCCGGGGGACTTATTACAAGTCCCTTTTTTTTATGTAGCAATTTTTTCTTAACTTATGTTTTTATAGTAATAGGTAAGGTGAAAATGGTTCAAAATATCTCAGGTGGTATACATACAAATATTCAAAATCCGATTCAAATAAAGGTATCGGATATAAAAGTTGATGAAAAAAAGCAAAAAAAAGTTTCACCTGCTGCATCTGTAAAGGTTTCAGATGTTGAGAAAGAAACTAAAAGCAGCGGATTTACAATAGCGGGTGTATCCATAGGAGGAGCGCTGCTTCTTGGTGTTATTGGCTTTGCTTGTTTGTCTAAAGGTGCATCCGGAGGGCTGTACAGAAGAATAAAAAAATATTCATCTGATTTAAAGCGAAAATCTTATGATTTGGCGGCAGACTATAAGAACCTTACTTTGAAACAAAAATTCAAACTCCAATTTGCAAAGATTATGGAACCTGTCACAATTGCCCTTGAATCCAGCTCTAACCTTAATGTAATTAAGGATGGGTTTACTATGCAGGTTATGAAAAAACTGGGAATGCAAAAAGTTGTTAACAGTGTAAACAATGTTTTTAAAAATATTGTTTTGAAAACTAAAAACAATGCATATAAGGATGCAGAGCTTTCTAATGTCAGATTTTGTAATTATCTTGAAAAATTAGCTAAAGAATCTCCAGAGAAGGCTAAAGGGCTGGATAAATTCGGTGACGATATTGCCCGAGCTTATTACGACAATTTCTCTGTCCAACATCACTACAAACGTTCTGAAGATATGTGGGAAGCTTTATCTGATTTGCATACAAGAGTCTGGGATTCGTTCAAAATTTTCAGCAAAAATGACAGTATTTTCAATAAAACAAATCGAAAAAGATTGAAATCTTACATGACTATGGACATGTGTGAAAAAGAAAGAAAGGATGTTTTAAAGGTTTTAAAAGATAATAAACAGATTATTTCCAATAATATTGCGGATAACCACCATCTTTTAAAAGAAAGTTTGAATAATTTTAAAATACATGTTAATCCAAAAGATGCACAAGCAGTGTCTTTAATGCAAAAATTGGAATCTAAGATTGCTCAGTATGAGAAGCTTTCCGGAAAAACCGAAAAAGAACAAAGAACGGCTCTGTGCTTAGAAATGAAAGAACTTACCGGAACATTAAAACAACACCTCAAAGGTGACGATTCATTCAATGCTGATTCTCTTATTTCACAGTTCAATAGTATACTTGATGAAAATAAAACCGGAAAAGGTAAAGTTCAGGAAGCTCTCACTGTTTTAAAAGAAAAATTCGGTAAAGATTCCAAGGAATACAAAAAAGCTAAAAAGCTTGCCGATGAATTTAACAGTAATATGAATAATGCAATAGCAACCGAGATGACGGCATATGAAAAACTTGCCGAGCTGCAGATGGGTTCTGCTCCTACTGATATTTTAGGTATTTTGGCTCCGGCGGCGCTGGGCACTGCGCTGGTGATAAATGCTAAAGATAAGGATCAAAGAATTACCAATACCTTGACACAAGGTATACCGATAATTGGCGGTATCGGAACGGCATATTATGGTACTACCAGAATGTTGACGGGGCCTACGAATATGGCATTAGGTTTGATATCGGGTGCTTTATTAAGTGTGATTGGTTCAAAGGTTGATGAAATGTACAAAAATTATCAACAGCGCCAGCATACGCTTAAAAGTGAATTTGAAGCGTTGAAAAAAGCGCAAGAAGCAGCTGCTGCTGCCGCTAAAGATGCTGCAAATGTCATTTTGAAGCCTGACGGAAACAGTGCGGGTTTTTCTTCTTCAGTTAATGATTTCGCTTAATATGTATATTACATACACGATATAAAAACTTCCGCTCACAAGTAGTATTTCTGCGGATAGTGATTTAATTTTTTTTGTTGTTATAAAGATTAAAAGTGTTGCAATATAAACCAGTGCAATATTTATAAGAGATTCTGCACCAAAAATCCAAGGTGTTAACAGTATACCGATTGAAGCCGGTATGCAGCTTTGGAAGACCATAGCTCCCGTAATATTGCCCAAAGCCAGTTGGTCTTTTGAGTGATTGACCCACAAAACGCTATTAAACATTTCAGGCAGCTCGGTTGCTATAGGAGCAAGAATCAGGCTCAGAATCAGAGGGTTTATTTCAAACAATTCCGAAAAATATTTTATTTGTTCAACAAATACATGTGAAAAATATATTAGTCCGAGAATAGAAAGTATAATTTGAAGCCAGATTAGGAAGAGATTGTATTTTTTAAATATTTTATAAAACAAAAGTTCATCAAGTTCTTCTTCACAATCCGAACCCTGACAGCGTCTTATTGTTCTGAAAACGTAGAATAAATAATAACCTATAAGCATGCAGGCAACTACAATCCGAATTGTATATAAATGTATAAAGGCAGCTAATATTGCAATAGTATAGCTTATTAAGAAAAACTTTAAGTCTCTGATTATGATTTTATAATCAGCATTTATTTGCGCATGCCGATGTTTTGTTTTTGTGAATAGAAGAATTGCGCATGCTGTTATGAACATTGCTAGAGTTGACAGCAAAAACGGCGAGCCTAAAATTGCACCGATTCCTATCTCTTCTCCATCGCTGATATTTGCACCTGTGAGGTAGGCTCCTAAAATAGCAACAAGCGGTACTATTGTTTCCGGCAAAGCTGTTCCGACTGCCGCCAGTATACTTCCTACCGCACCTTCATTTAAATTGCAGGCTTTCCCCAGATGTTCTATTGCGTTGGTAAATATTACACAACAGCCTACAATCAGCAAAAGCCCCAGTATGATTAATATAGAGTGTAATAACATTTATTATCCTTTAATGAAATACATTTTTGTTCTATAATTGTTTTAATTAAAGACTAAACATTATGAACTATCAATTATTTAAAGAGTGTATAGAAAAAGCGCAAAGTATAATTCTTTTTTCACATGTGAATCCGGATGGGGATACACTCGGTGCTATGCTTGCTTTGCAGATAATTATTAAAACAAATTTTTCTAAAGATTCACAGGCGGTAGTTGCGGGAAAGGTTCCTGATATCTATCATTTTCTGCCTTTGATTAATGATGTAAAAAAGGCGGAAGATATACAGGGAAAATATAATCTGGCTATTGCTGTCGATATAGCGGCAAAGGACAGGATGACAACAGGTCTTGGAATATTTGAATCTGCTGATGTAAGAATGAATATTGATCATCACAAAACAAATATAAAATATGGCGATATAAATTATGTTAATGCAAATGCCTGTTCAGCGGGAGAAGTAGTGTTTGATATTTGTGAAAAATTAGGACTAAAAATTGATAAAAATGCGGCGAAATGTTTATATACATCAATTTTAACCGATACCGGCGGATTTAGATTTGAAAATACTACGGCTGATACATTGAAGAAAGCTGCGAAATTGATTGAGATGGGTGCAAATCCTTCCGAAATATCAAGATTGTGTTATGAATCCAAACCCAAACCCATGGTTATGCTGCAGGCTAACAGTTTAATAAATGCTAAATTTGATTGTAAAGATAAAATAGCTTATGTGAGAATAAGCAACGCTGATATGGAGAAGTTTCAGGCGCAAAATGACCACACTGAAGGCATTGTGGAAGCTTTACGGCAGATTAATACAACGGAGGTGTCTTTTGTTGTAAAAGAGGTGGACAACCAAACTACCAAAGTAAGCTTAAGAAGCAAAAATACCGATGTGAGTAAAATCGCATCTTCATTTGGCGGCGGTGGACATACATTTGCTGCCGGATGTACTATAAATAAACCTTTAAAAATAGCTGAAGAGAAATTGTTGGAAGAAGTTAAAAAGTATCTATGAGTATATTTGAAAGTGTAAAAAAATATTTAACTAATTTAATCAACAGGGTAATAATAGATGATTTTCTCGGAATGGCTGCTGAGATGGGATTTTGGTTTGCTATCGGCATATTTCCGTTCATGCTTTTAGTAATGTCTTTTTTTGGATGGTTGGGAAAGAAATCGTTGATGATGCCGATAATTCATTTTTTGGATTCTGTAGCTCCGTCGCAGTCAGTAAGTTTAATAAAAGAAGTTTTGGAAGAGGTCGTTATATTTGAAAAAGGCGGTCTTGTTGCATTATTCGGTTTTGTAGTAACTGTTGCACTGGCTTCAAATGCAATTTTTGTAATAATTAAAGGTCTTAACAGAGCTTTAGGTATTGAAGAGGACAGAAATCTTATAATAACCAGACTTCTTTCCGTAATGATGGTATTTATTAATGCTTTTGTTATGTTTATATCCGTAAATTTGATTATTTTCGGGAAGATAATTCTACAATTTTTGCTGAACTTTATACATATGTCGGATAATTTTATAAATGTTGTAATGATAATCAGATGGCCTGTTGCATTTGCAGCTCTTTATATAATGGCATATCTGAATTATTATATTTTGCCTGCTACTGAAGGTCATGAAAAACTAAAAAGCAAAGCTGCAATGCCCGGAGCTTTATTCTTCTGTTTTTGCTGGATGTTCGGCTCTTGGTGCTTTTCTGTATATATCAATAACCTTAATACCTACAATCGTGTATATGGCGCAATCGGCGCATTTGCAATGTTGATGGTATGGCTTTATTATACTTCATTGATAATATTGATTGGCGGTGAGATAAATTCTCAGGCTTATCATAAACTTATGAAAAATGATTGATTTTTTTTGAAAAAAAGGGGATAATTTAACCATGAAGCGCAAAATAATACTCGCATTATGTTTATCACTGGCAGCAGGTTCTCTCTGCGCTCAGGCAAAGATGTCTCCTGATGCTTATAAGTATTTTCAGGATGCTTCTGTTTTAGAAAAGCAAAATGACTATATGCAGGCGGTTGCACAGCTGAAGAAGGCTATTGAGATTTCACCGGATGAAGCAATTTTGTATATAAAGCTTGGCGGTTTGTATTCTGAAATCGGTGATTGGCAAAATGCTCTGGTTGCATATAAAAAAGCTATAAAAATAAAGCCGAACGATGCTGTTGTATATATAAGCATCGGTAATATTTTGCAGCAGCAAAACGATTTTGAAAATGCCTTTCAGGCATATTCTCAGGCTCTTACTATTTTCCCCGAGTACAAATATAATTATCTCAACCTGGCAAATGTTAAATTTTTACAAGGCGATAATATAGAGGCAATTAAGCATTATAAAACATTTCTTGGCTATTATCCCGACAATAATGAAGCACGAGAAAATCTGGCTTCTATATATTTAAAAATGGAAAAATATCAAGATGCTGCTGATGAATATGCAGAGTTGTATACTAAAAATCCGGCAGGATTTAAGGAGTATTCCAACTATGGTCTTGCAATGCTTAAGTCTGGTGATTATACAAATGCCGTTGAAATGCTGAAAAAAGCTATAAATGCAAATCCGGCTGATTATGCCGCACATGCAAATCTTGCACTTTCTTATGTAAGGCTTGAGAAAAATGAACTTGCTTTGGCTGAGTTTCAGAAAGCATTTGAATTAAAACCAAACTTGGATGAGCTGAAATTTGACTATGCAAATCTGCTTGCTGATATGGGAAAAACAGGCGAAGCTGTTGATAATTATCAGGCATATTTAAAGTTTAATCCTCAAAATGAAAAAGCTTTTTATAATCTTGGCCTGTTGTATCAAAAAAATCAGGATTATGCGGATGCTATTGATGCATATAATAAGGCATTGGCTCTTGATCCGTATTTTACCGATGCTAAAAAAGAATTGGCCAGAAGTTATCATTTGAACAAAAACTATGAATCAGCGGTCAAAGTCTATGATGAGCTGCTTACTGCTGATAAAAATGATTACAACCTGCAATTCAATAAAGCTATAGCTCTTCATGCTACGGGGAATTATGATGCGGCAATTTCAATCTATAAAAGTTTGTATTCCCAAAAAGCCGAACCTAAAGTTAAAGAATATTTAGCGAAAGCATACCTTGCACAGGGTGATGCATTTGCTAAAGAAGGCAGTCAGAGAAAAGCTGTTAATTGTTATGAAGAAGCCACCGCACTTAATAAAGAAGATGTTGGCGTGCTTGCCGCAATGGCTCGCTCATATGATGAAATGGGTGTAAAATCAAAAGCTATTGAACAGTATGAGCGTGCAATAGCTGTAGAACCGGAAAATAAGGATATAATGCTTGAATATGCGGATGTATTATCAAAATATAATAAAACGAAAGAAGCGTATGAAGCATATAACAAAGTGCTTTCGCTCGATAAGGATTCTCCGCAGGCATACATCGGCCTCGGTGATAACTATGTGAAAGGCAAAGACTATAAAAGTGCAATAGTGGAATATGAAAAGGCACTGGCGCTTTCTCCGAAGGATGAAAATACAAGTATAAAACTCGGTAATGCATATAAAAATGACGGAGATGTCAAAAAAGCAATTTCTGTTTATGAAAATATAATCCAAATAAATCCTAAAAATGTCGATGCAATGTTCAATGCCGGCCTGTGTTATGCAGAGTTGGAAAATATCGATAAATCTAAAGAGCTTTTGAAAAAAGTAACAGAAATAGATCCAGGCTATGCTTTTGCATATTATGCACTGGCACTTGCTTTTGAAAAAGAAGCTGATTCTGAGTCTGCTATTGAAAACTATGAAAAATTTATGGAGCTGTCTTCAGATGAAAAATTGAAAAAGGAAATTAAAGACAGGGTTGATTTCTTGAAATCTAAGATGAAATCATGAAAAAAGTTTTATGGTTAATATTATTATTTTTCTGCATTTTTTTGAGCGGTTGTAAGGATAATCGGCCTTTGCTGTTTTTTAACGCACAGCCCATAACTCCTCAGACGATAAACCATCCCGGCAGAAATTTTGCGGCTAACCAGCCGATTCACTATATTCTGATTGTTCCTAAGGGTTTCAAAAATGATTACATACGTGTTCAAATAGTCAAAAAAGAAGAAAAAACAGCTCATTGGGGCTATAAAATATACCAGTCTAAAGATTTTCACATAGATACCTCAAAAAACTATTTTATAAATTATTTTGTTATAAATGAGCCGGGTTATTATTTTATGCAGATTTTTCCGTTTGATAATTTTGATATCCCCATTGCCCGCAATGACTTCTGGGTAAAATAATGCTGAAATTTATAAATTTTTTTCTTTCAAAATTTAATACATCAAAATATGTTGTAAAAGGGAAATGCAGGCAATGCGGGCAGTGCTGCAGAAATATAGTATTTCTAATCGGAGAAAATTACATAAAAAATCCTGAACAATTTGAGGCAATGAAAACATGGGACAAAAAGTATAATCATTTTTTTATCAGCGGGAAAAATGAGAAAGGTGCACTGCTGTTTACCTGTAAATCGCTTGGGGCTGATAATAAATGTAAAGACTATTTTTTTCGTTCTTTTTATTGCAGAAAATATCCAAAACTTGATAAAAAAATTATACTCGGCGGGTATGAAACTTTTGATGAATGCGGGTACAAATTTGAAATTGATAAAAAATTCAGTGAGTATCTGAAATGAAAAGCAAATATATTAGTCAGATTTTGCTCGTTCTCTGAATGATATTCGTATTGGAGTTCCAAAGAATCCGGCAGCTTCTCTGAGTTTATTTTCAAGGTAGCGTTTATAGCTTTCCTGAACCAAATCTTCATTATTGACAAACAGAATAAATGTCGGAGGAGCTGTTCTTGCTTGAGTTGCATACAGTATTCTTAGCTTTTTGCCTTTTTTAGTTGTCGGCGGATTCATTGCAAGTGCTTCCAGCAAAATTTTGTTCAAAATACTTGTAGATATACGTTTTTTGCATTGTGCATAAACTTCTTTTACTGTTTTGTATATTGAAGTGAGTCGTTGTTTTGTTTTGGCGCTGATAAAAATTATTGGTGCAATTGATAGAAATGGTGCATCATTTAACAATTTTTTCTGATATTTTGATGTCGAATTCGCTTCTTTGTTTTCAATTAAGTCCCATTTGTTAACTGCAATAATAATACCTTTTCCCGCTTCGATTATAATTTGCTGGATTTTTTTATCCTGATCCGTTAATCCTTCAGCCGCATCGATTACAAGAACAGCTACATCGCAGTCTCTGATTGCTTTTATTGCTCTGTCGACTGCGAATTTTTCGACACCCCAGTCGACTTTTGCTTTTTTTCTGATTCCTGCTGTGTCTACGAGTATAAATTCTTCGCCTTCGTATTTTACCCGTGAGTCAATACTGTCCCGTGTTGTGCCTGAAATGCCGCTTACAATCACTCTGTCTTCGTTTAGCAGAGCATTTATTATTGAAGATTTACCTGCGTTAGGTTTTCCGACTATTGCTATTCTTACTGTTTCATCTTTTTCTTCGTCTTCATTTTCAGGGAAGTCTTTTGTTATTACATCGAGTAAATCTCCGACACCTCCTGAACCATGCAGGGCGGAAATCGGCATAGGTTCGCCCAGTGCAAGTGAATAAAAGTCGGCAAGCATTATGTTTCGTTCAGGCGAGTCAATCTTATTTGCTGCCAGATAGACAGGCTTTTTGCTCTGACGGAGAATGTTGGCTATATCATAGTCAATCGGATTTACGCCTTCTTTGCCGTCGACGAGAAAAATTATACTGTCTGCTTCTTCACAGGCAATTTTTGCCTGGGTAAAGATGTTGAGCATTATTTCATCTTCATCACCCGGTATAATTCCGCCGGTGTCAATTACCGTAAAATCTTTGTTCTGCCAGTTTACATCAAAATATAACCTGTCTCTGGTAACGCCGGGAAGGTCGTCAACAATAGATTGTCTTGCTCCGACAAGCCTGTTAACAAATGTGGATTTGCCTACATTTGGTCTTCCTACTATTGCAACTACCGGTTTTTTCTTCATTGGGTCTTCCTGAATTATTGAATTATTTTTTATTTTATTATAAATATTTTTTTCTGCTAAATATTTAGTATTTTTTGTTTAAAAGCTGAAAATGGTTACGGCATTCAATCGTATCATCAAGTTTTGCAAGCTCGATTTTTTCACCGTATCTTTTTTCTAGCGCAAGTGAAATAAGATAATCCGCAAAGTGCACATTTTTGGGTAAAAATGAGCCATGCAGATAGGTACCGAAAACATTCATAAATCTTGCACCTTCTGTTTTATCTTTTCCGTTATTTCCGTTTCCGACAGAAACTGTTGCAAGAGCTGATGTATTTTCTCCCAGGTAGGAGAGTCCGCTGTGATTTTCAAAACCTGCAAGTGATTCAGGAGAGATAAAATCACATTTTGCCGTGACATTTCCGATAAATCTTTTGTCCCCTGCCGTCGTGTATACATCAAGCAGGCTAATGCCCGGCAGTTTTTTACCGTTATGTGGAAGATAATAATGTCCCAAAAGCTGATAGCCGCCGCAAATTGCCAGAAATACGGCATTATTGTCCCTTGCTTTTAGCAGATTTAATTTATGTTTTTGGAGTTCAGCCGATACGGTAATTTGTTGTTTATCCTGCCCGCCGCCAATAAAATAAATATCGTATTTTTTAATATCTATATTGTCATTCAGGTCGATTGAGTCAATAACAGTTTCAATATTTCTCCATGCGCAGCGCTTTTTTATGGTCAATATGTTGCCCCAATCACCGTATATATTAAGCAGTTTGGGATAAAGATGCGCTATATGCAGTTTGAGTTTTTTATTGTCCATAGTTTAATTATCTCAAAAATTTTAAATTTTTTAAATAATTCTTATGAAAAATAGCAATTTTTTTTGAAAAAATGTGTTTTTTTATATACAAGGAGCACAGGAAGATTATATGGTTACGGAGTTAAAGGATTATCAAGTAAAAAAGGGGGATACATTTTACAGCATTGCTAAAAAGCAATTTAATATGAGTGTGCCTGAACTTTTAAAATTGAATAAACATGTAAAAAATCCGGAAGACATCAGACCGGGCGTTATATTGAGCGACGGACTTGATGAGGTGAAAATTTCAAAGACTAAAAAAGTCGGACAATCTAAACTTCAAGCAAAAAGGGATTATTCAAAAATAAAGGCAAATTCTTTTAATGATGTTGTAAAGATAACAGGTTTGCCTGCACAGTTCATACGTTTTATTATACAAAAAGAAGGCATAATTTATAAGGCCAAAAAGGGGCTTGCCGGTAACATATTAATCGGTGTGGGCCACAACTGCGACTTGAAAAAGGATTATAAAAAAGGTGATGTAATAAAATTACCTGAAGTATATACGCTTCTGGCAAGAGATTTAATGTATGCAAAAGATAAACTGAATCGCGTACTTGAGGGTAAAAAAATTCCTATAGGACAGGAATGCGCTGCTATTGATTTAATGTTTAATGTAGGTGAAAGCGTAACACGTTCAAACTTTATGAAACATCTCAAGAACGGAAATTTTGATGCGGCTGTCAGAGAAATAGACTATATCAGCGCTGACGGAAAAATTTTACCAGGATTATGCGTTCGCAGAATTGACAATATTATACAATTTTGCGGAGGCAGACTGAACAAATCCGGTAAAAAATCAGTGGAAAAAATTTATGCCAAATTAAAAACTGCTACTAATAATAAGCAAACATTACAGGAAGTTAAAGAAAAAATTGAACTGGCCAGTACACCCGTGAACTTGTATGCCCAAAAGGTGCAAAACATTCCTGATTCACAGATTACTGCGGTACTGAATCCAAAATCTGATAATAAAAAATCGTTATTGATTGACGGCTAACTTGACATTTTTAGGTTATTATCTGTATCCTAAGTTAAAGGAGTACAGATGAACATTTGCATATCAGCCGATAATAATTATATTAAACACGCCGGTGTTCTGATTGCCTCAATTCTGGCAAACGCTGAAGAATCGGACGAGTTGCATTTTTATATATTAGAAAATGAAATCAGTGAGGACAGTAAAAATAAAATATACGAACTAAAAAATATTAAAAATGCGCAAATAGATTTTGTCCCTGTAGACAGTTCTTTGTTTGAAGAATACAAAAATATACATACACATGATTATCTGACCATAAATTCTTTTTATCGTTTAAAAATGGCCTCGATATTGCCGGATGTCGATAAAGTAATTTATTTGGACTGCGATATGATTGTAAATACAAGTCTTTCTGATTTATTTAATTTTGAGCTTGGTGATTTTCTTGCCGGCGGTGTGCCCGACATTTCTTATAAAAGAATGAACCGTAAAACAGGGCTGCCTCATAATAATATCTATGTTAATACAGGGATGCTGCTTATTGATTTAAAAAAATGGAGAGAAAACAATCTGGAGAACATTTTTGCCACTGTTGCAAAAGAAAAGCAAAAACATATCTTTACCGGTGACCAGGATGTTATTAACATTGCGCTGCAGGGCAAAATAAAAAAGCTGCCGTCAAAATGGAATGTTCAATGCAGCAATTTTTCAAACAGGTCTGACTACACAAAACATCCTGCAATTATTCATTATGTAAGTTATCAAAAGCCATGGGTGTATGCTTCATGGAATTATTTTGTAGAATTATATTTCAAATATCTCCAAATTACCCCTTGGAAAATGGAGAAAAAAGAATATAAAAAATGGACGGTAAAAGGCAAATTTGAATCCATGCTCAAATATTGGAAATACCGTCCTTTGTTCTTTTTGCATCCTCGTTTTTGGATTGCTCTTGCGTATACTTATCCTCGTTAGTGGCAATGCCCGCAAGAATGATTGTCACCGTGATGGTGTTCGTGATGATGGTCGCAGGTAGCTGAAGAATTTTGTACAAGCGTTCCGTCCAGAAGGGCTTGTACTGCTTTATCAGTATTGCCTGATATACCTGCAAATATTTCAATACCGGCATCGGATAGCGCACTAATAGCGCAGCCGCCTATTCCTCCGCAAATAATTTTGTCGATGTTTTCTTTGGCTAAAAGTTCGGCTAGTGCACTATGGCCGCTTCCGTCTGAGGATAAGATTTTTTGTGAAATAATTTTATCATTGTCGGTTTCATATATTTTAAATTGTTCAGTATGTCCAAAATGTTGAAATACTCCGTCATTTCCATCAAAAGTTACTGCAATTTTCATTTTAGTCCTCCTTACTTTTTCTACAATATACAATATTAATTATATAACGTAAAAAAATACCGGTAAAAAGTCGTAAGTACGGCTATTGAAATTTAGTCAAGTTCTGAATATTAGCAAACAAAATAAAAACATAAGCAATAAAAAAGAGCCTTTCGGCTCTTTTAAAATGGTACTCCCAAGGGGATTTGAACCCCTGTCGCATCCGTGAAAGGGATGTGTCC
>CASDVD010000038.1 GCA_949284155.1 uncultured bacterium
CTGACTGCCAAAAACATTTTGATGAATTAAAGACTTACCTTGACGCTCTTGGTATAAGATATACGGTTAATAAGCTTCTTGTCAGAGGTTTGGACTATTATAACAGAACTGTTTTCGAAATTAAGTCTAACAATCTTGGTTCGCAAAATGCCGTATGCGGCGGAGGACGTTATGATTCTCTTGTTGAAACACTGGGCGGCCCTGCTACTCCTGCTGTTGGATGGGCGATGGGAATGGAAAGATTGTATTCGCTTGTCGAAAAGGTTCAGCCCGGCTTAATTGATGCTTTCGTTGTTTCAGAAACTCCTGAGGAGGCTTTTAAACTCGTGTGCGAATTACGCCAAAAAGGTTATAGTGCGGAATTTGATTATGCTTCAAAGAAATTTAAAAAGCAGCTTGATAAGGCTGCTAAAGTTGCTAAGTATGCTTTAATTTTAATGGAAGATGAAATTAAATCCGATTCTGTGACTGTTAAAAATTTATTGACATCTGAGCAGGTAAAGGTATCAAGAAAAGATGTTGCCGGAGCTTTGAGCTAGAATCTGAAATTTGTTACAAATTTCAGCTGTTTTCTGTTGTCAGCTCCTAGGTTGTTAACATTGGATGTTGTGATTTCAAAATTAAAATCATCGCTGTTTTTTGTCGGGGAAATCCTAAGCGTCAGTTCGTCGGCTGAATAGTTTGTATTAAAATCCCGTTCGATTTTGCTGCGCACAAGTAAGTATTCATTGATTTGATATTGGCTGAGTACATCCATGCTTGAATTTGTTGTATGTGTTCCTGATGTATAGGAGTTTTGTGAAAGTTGTCCGCTTATTGTGAATTTGCCTTTTCTGTATTTTGTGAAAAATCCTGCTGTATTTTTACTGTATGCCCCGTAGTCGTTTGAATATACTCCGCTGCCAAAGCTTATGTCCGCATCCGGCTGATTCCAGATTTTTTGCGGCTTTGTTGAAATTATTCCTCCGTAAGAGTTGTTTAATGTCTTTGTATCAGTATATGCACCCAGTGAGTAATCAATAAATTTCCCTTTATGTTCCATTTTTGCACCGTTATCAAAATTTGCTTCATTTTTACCTATGAAATTCATTGATACGCCGTCGTAGTAAGATAAGCCGCTTTGGCCTATATATACCTGTGTATTTCCATCAAGCGGCGTTGTCAGATATGAGCCCCAGGATGCCGGAGCGATAAGCGGCTGCAAATTTTTAGAATCAGAGTAATATTGATACCTGTATAGCTTTGAATCATCCCACATTCGTCTTACATTTTGCATATAGGTCGGCTTTTCTACACTTTCTGCACGAAGTTTGAATTTTTTATTCTTTTTCTCTTTTTGGATTGATTCTATATCAAGGTCGATAGGCTCAAACATTAATTCTTCGCTTTGTGTGTCTTTTTTATTTAACTCTGTTTCTTCATTAATTTCTTCGCACAGAGCTTGAACATTCATACTGAGCAGAAGAAGAATTAGTATTGATGATATAGTCCTTTTCATAATGATATTGTGCATTCTGTATGCTTTATTTTCTATTTCCTCGGACTCTGCAGTGGGGAAGTTTGTTAATATAACTTAATATACCATAATTTCAGGGCAATATCCAGCCATGATTTGTGTTTATAAATGTAAGGGATAATAGAGGAGTATCATGACTTTGGGAAACGGTTTTAACATAAATGCTTTATTTATGACGAATCCTTTTAATATGTCAGCTAATAATTCTTTTGGTGCGTTCGCTGCACAGACATCTGACAGTATATTTTCGGGGTTGAATTTTAATTCTGTAAATTTTAATTATCCGTTGGATTTTGCGACAGTAATGGAAGACTGGAATAAAAATCAGGCACAGATGCAAGAGTTGTTTACTTCTATTTTGATGCAGATGTCTTCAATGATCCAACATATACCTGTGAATAATTTCCGTCCGTATGATTACAACAAATGTTATTCTGCAACTTTAGATTTGAACAGTGTTTCTAAATCGAATCAGGATAAAATCGTTGAGTTAAGGCCTGAGATGCAGGAGAAAACCCTTCAGCTTATTGAATATGCCAGAAATGAACTTCATAAGGAAATAAAAATAACAAGCGGGTACAGAACAGAGTCTGAGCAGGCTTATCTCAGAGAAAAGACACCTCATCTTGCCGCTAAAAAGTCTGCACATTGCGAAGGCAAGGCTGTCGATATTTCTATCATCGGCGGAAGCGATGAAGATTATGCAAAGCTCGGCAGCTATGCAAAACAAATCGGTATGAGATGGGGCGGAGACTTTTCTGTGAAAGAGCGCTGGCATTTTGATTATAACTGGAGATAATTTGCCGTATATTTATTATTGTCCGTTTTATCCGGTTTACTTATAAAATGCTTTGAGTGTGTTCGGCGGATTTGTGGCAAAAAAAAATGAGGCTTTTGCCTCAAAATACCTTTTTCCCGTTCCTCTATTCATATATTTAATCGTTATGATTATTATCTATTAGTCCAGTTATTTGTTTTTTATTTATCTCTTATATATTATTTAAGTATTTCTTCTTTTATAAATTGACTCGGCTGCAGGTCTTATTAGCAGGTAAGATATATATAGATATATTGAATAAGTAATTAATATATAATTAATATATATTAATTATATATTTGATATTTAAAAATACATTGTAACAAATTGTTAACTCACCTTTATAGAGTATTTTTGTCTATTCTGTTAATTCCCGTGCTGATATGTGTTAAAATTCCTTTGTACAATTCAGGAGTTTTGATATGTTTGATTTTCAGAGGGCTTTTAAATTTTTTACTAATGACTCACAATGGGCGACAAAGTTTATCACCGGCGGTTTTTTGCTGTTAATACCGGTGCTTGTTTCTTATGTACGGCAGTATTTGCCTGATGATAACAGTAAACTGATTGTGAAATATTTACCAATTTTGATTCCTGCAATAATAATTTCGCTTATTTTTTCTGCAATAGTGGCCGGTTACAGATTCAAATTGATAAATAATGAAATTCTGTATAATGATTTAAAGCTTCCTGCGTGGGGGGCTATTATTGATTATTTTGTACTGGCCTTTAAAGCTGCTGCAGGTTCTGCGGCGTGGATTGTTCTTGCCGGAGTTTTAGTTTGGTTTGTGATGATACCTTTCGGCGCTTTGTATAAAATCAATGCTCTTTTGCTTTTGGTGCCTATAATTTTAGTCAGTTCAATAATTATTTCTCTATTGGTGGTGCTGCCGCTGCTTAATGCTTCTTATTGCGTGGATTTAAAATTTAATTCGTTTTTTAATATGCAAAGATTGAAAAAACTTATTAAGGGAAATGTATTAAAATATTTTGTATATGGAGTTATATTATTTGCGTTATCTGCATTACAGCAGATACTCGCTTTTGTTTTGGGATTAACAGTGATAGGTATTTTGTTTGTTCCGTTTTTAACATTTTATTTTACTCTTGTTAGTGCTGATATTACGGCGCAGTTTATTGTGCAAACCGGTGTTGTGCCGGCACATTGTGAAATTGGGAAAGAATCATAAGGGGAAACGTTTTTATGAAGATGTGTTTTGAAGATGCTTTTACTTTTGTTGCTGCAGATTCTCAATATAAACGTAAATTAGCCGTTGGTGCTTTGTTGTCAATACTGTGGGTCGTGCTGTTGTTTGTTCCTTTTAGTGCTGTTTTTATGGGTAATATTAAGATTTCTGCAATATTATTTTTGTTTTGTTATTTTATAGACTTTCTTGTTTTCTTATATCTGGTCGGATATACATACTGCGTGGCAAATAACCGCATAAATAATAATGAACAGATACTTCCCTGCTGGTGCGAATTTAAAAAGATATTTTTTACGGGAGTAAAAGCATCAATGGGGTATTTAATTTTTTCTGTTCCTTTGTATATTGCATTATCTGTTATTTTTTTGATGTTTTTCGGGATTTCTTTTCTTCCGGATGGTGCAGTATCCGTTCTCTTTTCCTGTGTATTTGTAGTTGCTCTTTTGGGTATATTATGCCTGAGCGTTTTTTATACTCTGGGTTGTTATTTAATGATGGCAGTTTTTTCAGGAGATTTAAAAATATTGTCATTTATTGATTTTAAGAGTGGTTATTATTTGATAAAAGAAAATTGGGTAAACTATTTAATTCTGCTTTTGCTGGTTATTGCCGTAGGGATTGTTCTGCAAATTGCGGCTGCGGTATTGATGTGTACGATAATAGGTATAATTTTCATTCCTCCGTTATGTTTTTATTCGGGCCTGGTGACAATGGATTTAATTGCACAGTTTGCTAAAACAAAAGCATTGAATGAATAAGAATTTCTGTTTATTATGTCAGCCGGTAATCATTCATTGCCGGCTGTTTTGTTCTAAAAGAAGCTAAAAATAAATTATATGTATGATTTAAAACCTACATGGATAGTATTTAATTATAAATAAAGATTAGTATGGAGAGCAATATGGATATTAGTTCTTTGATAGGTGCGGTTCTCGGCATAACCTGTATTCTTATCGGACAAGCCCTTGAAGGCGGTAATATAGGTCAGCTGCTTCAAATCACTGCAGCTTTTATAGTTTTTGGCGGTACATTCGGGGCGGTAATTTTGAGCTTTCCACGTGAAGTATTAAAGGATGCGGTGATTGCGTTAAAAGATGTATTTGCCGGAGAAGATGTCGATTTTGATGAAACAATTGCTGAAATAATAAAATTTGCTGTTAAGGGAAGAAAAGAAGGCGTAATTGCTCTTGAAAAAGATGCAAAATACGCTTCTGATCCTCTTCTTGTTTTAGGGCTACAGTCTGTTAGTGACGGAACTGACCCTGTTTTGGTCCGTCAAATGCTGGAAACACAAATAACACTTCAGGAAGAAAAGGTAAATGCATCTGCAAAAGTTTGGGAATCCGCAGGCGGATATTCACCGACAATCGGTATTATCGGTGCTGTTCTCGGTTTGATTCAGGTTATGCAAAATCTTTCTGACCCTTCCAAATTGGGTGCCGGTATTGCTGTTGCTTTTGTTGCTACTGTTTATGGTGTAGGTGCTGCGAACCTTTTGTATATTCCGTGTGCAAATAAATTGAAGTACAAATTTAAAAAAATTCTTTTGAAAAAAGAAATGATAACAGAAGGTATATTGTCAATACAGGCCGGTGAAAGCCCTGCGCTGATAGAAAGAAAACTTCAAGCTTATATTCTGGACAGTCATATGAAAGAAAGTTTGTAATCAATGGCAAGAAAAAAGCAACCTGAAGAACATGAAAATCTTGAACGGTGGATGGTCTCTTATGCGGACTTTTTAACACTGTTATTTGCTACTTTTGTTGTTCTTTATGCTTTGTCGCAGATAAATCTGGAACAGTTTAAAAATCTGGAAGTTTCTATGAAAAAAGCTTTTTCCGCTCCGTCTTTAATTCAGGGAGACAAAAATATAATGGACGGCGGAGATAATATTCTTGATAGCAATCCTGCTAATTCAATGATTGATTCTTTGATGCTGGAGATGGTGAGCCCTGCATATGAACAGGACTCTTTTGAACAAATAAAAAAAGAAATTGAAGCAATGAATAAAACAGGTGAATTAGATGGAGTAAGTGCTTCGATTGATGAAAGAGGTCTTGTCATAAAGATGAATGACAAGAATATTTTATTCAAATCCGGTTCTGCAGATTTGAGTCCGGAAGCAAAAAAAATGTTAGATGTAATCGGAAAGTTAATTGTTCAAAAATTTGCAATGCATATGATAAAAGTTGAAGGTCATACTGACCCTGTTCCTTCTTCGGGGCGTTATCCTTCAAACTGGGAGTTATCTTCAGCGAGAGCTTCTTCTATTGTGAGATATCTTCAAGGTACTTTTAAAATATTGCCTGATTTATTTTCTGCGGTCGGCTATGCTGATACACGACCTGTTGATAAATCTAAAACTAAAGAGGCTTATGCGAAAAACAGACGTGTTGAAATAGTTGTTTTAAGAAATCAAATAAAGAATCTTGAACATTTCCAAAACAGTTTTATGAGTTTGCCAAAAGAAGAACAGCAAAAATTAAGAAATCAGCAGGTTGATATTGTTAATAATATGGAAAATCAGGAAATAAAGAAAATTGAAGAGCGCTTGAAAAAAAATCAACAGGCCGCAGAACAGGCTCCGAGTACCCAAACTGAGCTTAATTACTGGAAAGAAACGAATAAGATTGATAGTCTAAAATAAAATTTTATTTTATAATAAATTTGAGAATAGTTATATTCAGGGAGATATGGATTGCAACACACAAAACTGACGAAGTTAATATTCATTGCGCTGGTTTTGGGTATAATTGCCGGAATATTATTTCCTTCTTTTTCTGTAAAATTGGCCCCCGTTTCAAATATGTTTTTGAATATGGTCAAGATGATTATCGCTCCTCTTTTATTTTCAACGCTGGTTATTGGCATAGCCGGTCATGGGGATATAAAGAGTTTGGGTAAAATCGGATTTAAAACGATATTTTACTTTGAACTTGTAACTACTGTTGCTTTATTTATCGGTCTTGGTTTGGGGCATTTCATGGCGCCGGGTGCTGGTATGCCTGAAAATTTTCATGTTTCTGCACAATCTATGTCCGCTGTGACCCAGATGAGTCATAATCAGAATGCACATTTGTCCTTAGTACATATGCTGGTTGATATTGTACCTTCCAGTATAGTTAAATCTATGGCTGAAGGTAATTTATTACAGATTGTTGTTTTCAGCTTATTTTTTGCTCTTGCCGTTTGTGCGGTTGGCGAGAAGGCAAGACCTGTGTTGAATCTTTTGCAATCAGTTTCTGATATCATGTTTAAATTCACGGAATATGTTATGTATTTTGCGCCTGTCGGTGTTTTTGCAGCAATCGCAAGTACTATTGGCAACAGCGGTATTGTTATATTAAAAAGTTATGCAAAGGTCATAATTGCGTTGTATGCTGCATTGAGTATATTTGTTATATTTTTAATTTTTATGGTCTGGGCGTTTGTTAAAGTTCCGATTAGTGGATTGATAAAAGCTTTGAAGGATCCTGCACTGCTTGCTTTTTCTACAGCAAGTTCCGAGGCTGCTTTGCCTAAGGCGATGGAGCAGATGGAAAAGTTCGGTGTTCCTAAAAATATAGTAGGTTTCGTTATGCCTACGGGCTATACATTTAATCTTGACGGCAGTACGCTTTACCTTTCTCTTGCCGTACTTTTTGCGACACAGATTTGCGGTATTGATCTTACTTTGAAGCAGCAGATTGTTATGATGCTGGCATTAATGTTTACCAGCAAAGGTGTTGCCGGAGTTCCAAGAGTTTCTCTTGTTGTATTGGCCGGTACGTTGACCAGTTTTGGCTATCCATTATTAGGTGTGGCGATACTCCTAGGCATTGACCAAATTTTAGACATGGGCAGAACGACTGTAAATCTTATCGGCAATTGTATTGCAACAGTTTTTATTGCACGTTGGGAAAATGAATTTGATTATGATAAAATGAATGAATTCATAAGTTCTAATTCGGATGTTTAACATTAAGGATAAAAAATGAAAAGTATTTTAGTTGTTGGCGGCGCAGGTTATATTGGTTCACATACAGTGAGAGAGCTGATGAACAGCGGGTATCATGTTATTATTGCGGATAATTTGGTATATGGTCATAGGGAAGCTGTTCTTTCTGATGATTTTTATCACGTTGATATAGAAGATAAAGCTGCACTTTCAAAAATATTTCAAAAGCACGATATATCATCGGTAATACATTTTGCTGCTTATGCTTATGTCGGTGAAAGCGTTTCAAATCCTGCTAAATACTACAAAAATAATGTTGCTAATACTATAAATCTTTTAGATGTGATGCTGGCAAATAATGTAAAAAATATTGTATTTTCAAGTACTTGCGCAACATATGGTGAACCGTTATATACTCCGATAGATGAAAAACATCCGCAGGCCCCTGTTAATCCATACGGACAATCAAAGTTAATGGTTGAAAAAATTTTTCAGGATTATAAAAAAGCTTACGGATTGAATTTTATCTGCCTCAGATATTTCAATGCAGCGGGCTGCAGCAAAGATGGTTTGTTAGGTGAGTCGCATAATCCCGAAACTCATTTGATACCGCTTGTCCTTAAAGCTGTAAAGGGTGAGATTAGCAATATAACTGTTTTTGGTACGGATTATGAGACAAAGGATGGTACATGTATCAGAGATTATATACATGTTGAAGATTTAGCGAGGGCGCATAAGTTAGCGTTAGAAAAACTGTTGAACGGCTCGGAATCTGTTTGTTTAAATCTTGGTACCGGTATTGGTACAAGTGTAAAGGAAATAATAGAGGCGGCTAAGAGAGTTACGGAAAAAGAGGTTCCTGTCGTCTACGGTCAGCGCCGTGCGGGCGATCCTGCTATTTTGTATGCTTCTTCCCGGCTTGCTCAACAGTATCTTAATTGGAAGCCGGAATATGCAAATATAGATGACATTATCAGAACTGCCTGGAATTGGGAATTAAATAAAAGATTTTAGTATAATTTCAAAGAATGTTCTAATTTTTTAATATTAAGAAATATTACTAAATTCCCCTAAAATGCTACGATTATAGCAAACATTTGCCCTGCATCGTTATCAGGGTGTATTTTAATAAAATAGAGATTCTTAGGAGGAGGAATTTAATGGATAAATTGGTAAAGTTAACGGTTGAAAACCGGACTATATATAATTTATTTTTGAATAAATTGAATTTTGTTAAAGAGTTTAGAGATAAGCCTGATGCATACGCTTACGGCAAAAATTTGGCCTTTTTATACAACAAATTTATGTAATGCAGTTGAATTTGTTCTGCTGTTGTGAAATTCATTTTGCAGCAACAGAATACTGAATAACTTAAAATACGTTGGTTTTTGTAATATTTTTGAATTTTGTAATGTTAGACTGAAATAGCAGTTCAACTGAACCAACAGGGCCGTTTCTGTGTTTTGCGAGAATTAATTCGGCTTTTCCTCTGTTATCGGTATCTTCCTTGTTGTAGTATTCATCACGGTAAATGAACATAACTAAATCCGCATCCTGCTCAATTGCACCGGATTCTCTTAAGTCGGAAAGCATTGGTTTTTTATCTGAGCGGGACTCGACTGCACGTGACAGCTGGGAAAGGGCAATGATAGGCACACTCAATTCTCTTGCCAGTGCTTTTAAACCTCTTGATATACCGGATATCTGCTGATTTCTGTCATCGGCACTTCCTGATGTACCTTCCATCAGCTGTAGATAATCAATAACTATTAAACCTAACTCTTTTTCTTCCATAGCAAGCCTTCTGCATTTTGCCCGCAAATCCATAACCGTTGCCCCGGCACAGTCGTCTATGAATATGGGAGCATCTGCAAAAAGATTCATTGTCGTTGTCAGCTTTTCCCAGTCTTTTGCCTGCATCATTCCTGTTTTTAATCTTTGAGAGTCAACCTCCGCTTCTGAGCAGAGCATACGCTGAACAAGCTGTTCTTTGGGCATCTCAAGTGAAAATATTGCGACAGGTTTATGCGCTTTTAATCCGACATTTTGTGCTATGTTTAGAGCAAGTGCTGTTTTTCCCATAGAAGGACGTGCAGCGAGAATTATTAAATCTGATTTTTGGAGTCCTGATGTCATCATATCCAAATCATAGAACCCTGTAGGTACGCCTATAAGTTCATCTCTGTGATTGTAGCGGTATTCAATCTGTTCGTAACTTGTGAGGACTAAATCTTTAACAGCAACCAAATCACTCGTAGTCTTTTGCTGTGAGATATTAAATATTAATTTCTCTGCCGCATCAAGTGTTCTTTCGGTTGTGTAGTTGTCATATGCCATTTCAACTATTTCTGAACCGGCATTGATGAGTTCTCTTTTTATTGCTTTTTCTTGTACTATTTTTGCGTAATACTCAATATTTGCTGTTGTTACAACATTTAGCGCCAAATCATTAATGTATGCTCTGCCGCCGACCATTTCCAGTTTCTCTGTTTCTGACAGTTTTTCTGAAACTGTTACTATATCTATTGCCTGATTTTTGGTAAAAAGTTGTGTAATTGCTTCATATATAAACCTGTTAGCCGGTTTATAAAAGCTTTCAGGTTTAATCATATCACATATTTTATTAAAACATACGGGATTTGTCAGAATTGCTCCGAGTATTGCTTCTTCAGCATCAATACTTTGAGGAGGCAGTTTTTGAATTTTTCCTTCTGTTGTTTTAACCAGACTGTTGGCCAATACTCATTCCTTTAATTCTCAACATAATATATTATATGTTGAGAAATTTTTATTTTACAGTGAATTTTAATTAATGTGAATTTATGTTATAGTCTGCGTATGAGTAAGATTAGTAATGTTTTAATATGCGGTCTTGGCGCAATCGGTACAATATATGCGGTTGCCATACAAAAGTCCGGGTTCGCCAATTTGAAAATTCTCGTTGATTCACAGCGGCTTAAAAGATATACGGATAATCCGATTTGCTATAATGAAAAGAAATATTTTTTTGATTACATCTTAGATGCAGATAGGTCTTTTAAAGCTGATTTAATTATTATTGCAACAAAAAATCAAGGACTGGCGGCTGCTGTTAAATCTATAAAAAATTTTGTTTCTGAAAATACAATTATTCTTTCACTATTAAACGGGATTTCCAGCGAAGAGGAAATAGAAAAGTTTTATCCGGGAAAAACTTTATATTCTTATTTTGTCGGGCATACAAGTTCAAGAACTGGCTCTTGTATTACGTTTGATGGTGTCGGGGAAATCGTTTTCGGTGAAAAATACAACAAATCCTTTTCTGACAGAGTGAATTTTGTCAGCGAATTTTTTGATTCTGCCGGGATTAATTATAGTGTTCCAGAAGACATGGAATATTCTATGTGGAAGAAATTTCTTGTTAATGTTGGAACTAATCAGGCTTCTGCTATATTAGGCGGGGAATATTATTTGTTTCACAATTCTGAAAAATCCATGAATTTTGCCAAAGCTCTAATGAAAGAAGCGTCTGCCATCGCTCAAAAATCCGGTGTTAAAAATGCGGAACAATTGCTTCCTCAAGCTGTTGATATAATAAAATCCATGCTCCCGAATACAAAATCCTCCATGCTGCAAGATATTGAGGCCAAAAGAGAAACCGAGGTCGATATTTTTGCCGGAAAAGTTATTGAACTGGGTAAAAAATATAATATTTCCACGCCCTATAACACAATGGCTTTTGAGATTATTAAAGCTCTTGATGAGAAGTCAAAAATCTATAATCAAGTCAGCTGAAAGTCGCCATGCTTTTTTAAGTGCTCAATCAGACCGCCGTCTTCAAGCATTTTTATCATAACATCGGGAAGCGGAGATATTTTGATTTCTATGTTTTGGGTAATATTTTTTACAATACCGCTTTTTATATCGACTTCTATTTCGTCTCCGGCATTTATTTTATCAGTGTCGCATTCTATTAAAAGCAAGCCGATATTGATAGCATTACGATAAAAAATTCTTGCAAAAGATTTGGCCAGAACAGCTCTGACTCCGGCAATTTTTATTATTTGAGGCGCATGTTCTCTTGATGAGCCTAAACCGAAATTGTTGCCGGCAACTACAAAATCACCTTTTTGCATTTTTGTTGCGAATGTTTCATCTGCATCTTCCAATACATGCTTTGCAAATTCTTCTAAATTTGAGCGTAAATGAAACAATCTTCCCGGTGCTATATGATCAGTACTTATATTATCACCAAATTTGAATGCCTTTCCTCTATATGCCATAATAAAAACTTCCTTATTAACTTTTTCTTTTAATTATACCATAGCGTTTGTTTTTTGCAGGAGTGTAAAAAAACAGACACAAAAAGGACTAATTTACAGATTAGATAAATTATAAATTAGTCCTTTTTATTTAAGTGTTACCTGTTAATTATATGCGGTCATAGATTCTGTGTAGATTGCTTCAACAATTTCTTTTGTTGCGTTATTTGGTGCAATGCTTAACAGTCCGTCTAAAGACGGTGTTGTAAAGCACAGGTTAACGAGTTTTTGAACATCATCTTTGCAGAATCCGTCATCGGTTAATTTTTGTGAAACTCCAACACTTTGGAGCCATTTTTCAACAAGTCTTGCCGCTTCTTGTGCTTCATCAGGAGTACCTTTTAATCCCGGAGCTATCGGTGCCAATATGTCAGCGAGTGTTTCTGCTCTGTCTTTATAGATATATTTAATTACGGAAGGCAGCAGCATTGCAAGACCCAGCCCATGTGAGAGTTCAGGTTTTACTGCACTCAGAGGGTGTTCTAATGCGTGTGTATAATGCAGCAATCCATTGTCGAAGCTGACTCCGCCGAGCAAGGATGCGTATAGCAAAAAGTATCTGGCCTCTAAGTCTTCCGGATTTGCGGCTGCTTTAGGCAGGTATTTTGCTACGAGTTCAATAGTTTCTTTAGCAAGTGAAATTGAATAAGGGGAAGCAACTTTTGAGGTCGCCGCTTCTACAACATGGTTTACCGCATCGATTGATGTATATAATGTTTGATTTAGTGAAAGCTTTGTCATTAATTGCGGGTCATCGATTGCATAGGATGGATATATACAGTCATAGGCAATTGCAGGTTTGAATTCTTTTTCAGGGTATGTTGCCACTGCAAATCTGTTTACCTCTGTTCCTGTTCCGTGTGTGAGGTTTATGGCTACTATCGGTGCGGCTTTTTCAGGAGTAAAGGCAAACTCGTACAATTCTGCCGCTGATTTGTCTTTATATTCCATAAGGATTGCCACACTTTTACCTGTGTCAATTGCTGAACCGCCGCCGATTGCTATTACTGCTTTTGCACCAAATTCCAGCGCCATTGATTTTGCTTCATCAATATTATGGGTAGTCGGGTTTGGTGTTACTTTTGCATAATTTATATAGCCGATATTGTGTTTTTGGAGCGCTTTTTCTACATAATCCCACGCTCCTGTGATTTTATATGCGCCTTTACCGCTTATTACTATGACTTTATCCACTCCTTTGTTTTTCAATTCAAGGGCAATATCGTCAATTTTTTCAATAGCTCCCACGCCGAAATAGACGTTTGGTTTTACTCTGATTTCTTTTACTTCATGGATATTAATATCTTTTTCCCACATAGTGTTCTCCTTTTCTATCCGTATATTTACACAATTATATAATACACCATTATTGAAAATTTTAGGCACAAACAAACTAAATTTTTATCATTTTTTCGATTGCAGTTAATGCTTTTTTGGCAATTTGCGAATCAACTGTAATTTCATACACTTCTTGTTCAAGTGCTGCATAAATATCTTCAAGGTGTATCCGCTTCATATTTGCACACACTGCATTCTCTTTTATCAAAACAAATGTTTTTTCCGGCATATCACGTTTTAATCTGTCAACTACACCTTTTTCCGTCACTATAATAAATGTTTTGTTTTTACTTTCTTGGCACTTTTTTATAATTCCCGTAGTTGAACCGACAAAATCTGCAAGTTTAATAACGTCTTTACTGCATTCAGGATGGACAAGCACTTGTGCATCGGGGTATTCTTGTTTTTTTCTTTGTATGTCTTCAGGTTTTATATTGTGGTGGACAGGGCAATATCCGGGATAGGTTATTACATTTACGTCTGATAATTTTGAATCGGCATAACCGCCTAAGTGTGTATCCGGTACAAAAAGTACATTTTTAGTATTCAAGGACTTAACAACATCGATTGCATTGGCGCTTGTACAGCATATATCCGATTCCGCTTTTACTTCTGCAGTTGAATTTACGTAACAGACAACGGGAACTCCGGGATTTTTTGATTTAAACTCACGCAGCTGTTGCAAGTTTATCATATCAGCCATCAAGCAGCCGGATTCAGGTCTCGGTAAAAGTACTTTCTTTTCCGGTGAAAGTATTTTGGCTGTTTCCGCCATAAAGTAAACTCCGGCAAAAACTATTATTTTTGCATCGGTTTGTGCCGCCATTCTGCTAAGGTATAGTGAATCGCCGACAAAATCTGCCACTTCATCAATTTCGATATTCTGGTAACAATGTGCAAGAATTATTGCATTTTTTTCTTTTTTTAGTTTATTAATCTTTTTTATCAGTTCTTGATTCATAAAATTACCTGTTAAGCTATTTAAGACTCTTCACTATGTCTAAACCTGCATCAATAAAGAATTGACAGGACATTGCCGTAAGTAAAATACCGATTATTCTATTTATAACATTTACACCGGTTTTGCCGAGGATTTTGCTGACTCTTGAGGCAAATTTCAATATCAGCCAAATTATAAACAGGTTTAAAATTAAAGCCATTATTATCAATGTTGTCTTAACTGCGTTGCCTTGTGCATGTTTCATAAACAAAGTCATCATTGTTATGGTTGCAGGGCCGGACAGCAATGGGATGGCAAGCGGAAACACTGAAATATCTACTCTTTTCAGTGATTCTCTCCGCTCTTCTGAAGTTTCTTGATTCATTCCTGAATTTGATTTTGCAAAAACTAAGTCAATCGCCATAAGAAGCAATAATAATCCGCCTGCGATTCTCAGCGCATTAAGGCTTATTCCGAGCAAATCCAGAACCATAGTCCCGGCAAAGCCGAAAAATAAAAGTATAAAGAATGCGATGATGAGGCTTTTATTCATCATTATATTACGCCAGCGTCTTGGAGCAGTGCCGGTCAACGCTATGAATACCGGTGCGAGTCCTATTCCGTCAAGAGTTACGAACAGGGCTGAAAAATATTTTAAAAATGAATGTACTATATCTAACATCTATTACCTTTCAATCTTTATGAGGCTGTTTTTTATTATACAAAAAACATGTATAAAAGCATAAAAGGAACTTAAAGATAATTTATAAAACTATTTGTTTTGTAATTTGCAAGATACTGACACCGGAGGAGTCTGCAAGTATAACGGTTTTACTTTTGCCCAAAAATAGTCTTCTGTTTTTGATTTTGCTTTTTTATTAATTATATTTGATAAAATTTTTCCTAAATCTTCATCAGCCTCTAAAAAGTTTATGCATTCACAGCCTTTTTCTTTTATTAAGTTTTGAACCGAGGTTTCGCTTATTATAAAAGAATCGGCAAGCGGCAAGTTATCTAAATCTTCTATTCCTATTAATTCAGGAGCAATTAATTCTTTTCCGTCCGGAGTATATAAAGCTGCATACAGCTGTTTTCTTCTTGCATCTAAAATGATTAATGAATTTTTTTTGCCGGTATTTAGTCCTGCAAGAATTTCCATTGTTGAAACACCGATGAGCGGTTTATTGACCTGTTGTGCAAATACTCTTGCTACCGTCAGGCAGGCTCTTATTCCCGTAAAACTTCCCGGCCCTGCATTTACACCAAATATATCTATGTCTTTTATTTGGAGTTTAAATTCTTTTAGTAAATTAACTATTGACGAAATCAGAAAAGCAGAATGATATTTTTCATTTTTATTTTCAATGATTATCGATTTTAAAATTTCGTCATTTTCACTGAGCGCTACATATGTTTTGTTTAGGCATGTGTCAAATACTAAAGTTTTCAATATTTCAGTCCTTCAATTACCGGGATGTAATCTGTTCCTATCGCTGTAAAATTAAAATTACGAACCGTGTCGCTAATATAATCTATTCGGATTTCTATTCTGTCATAAGGTAATTTTATATCAGAAAATTCGGCCCATTCAACCAGTGTAATTATTCCTTTTTTTGAATATTCATCCAATTCTTCAATAACGGTTTTTACGCCTTCTTTTTCTAATCTGTATAAATCAAAATGATAAACGGGTATTTCACCGGAAAGATACTCATTGATAATAACAAAACTCGGGCTTGTCACTTTTTCTTTTACATGAAGGCTTTTGGCTAAAAGTCTTGAAAATTCTGTTTTACCTGCGCCAATATCTCCGTATAGACAAATAAATGCGCCGTCATTCTTAATAAGGGCTGCTAATTTGTTTGCCAATTTTGCGGTTTCGTCCACACTCTGTACGGTAATTGAAAAATTATTGTGCATGTAAATACAATAGCATGAAAACAGCTAATGCAAGTAGTTTTAATCATTTTATATTGCCGGCTGTCTTCAATAGCTTATTTTTAAAATTATGCTGATTTTTTTTCGTTGCTGCAAGATTGATATGTGCAAATAAATAATTATATTCTTTTATATGAATTATATGAAAAAAATATTTTTTACTCTTTTATTTTTGACAATTTTTTCTCTTCCTGTATTTTCTGAAGGTATGGTCATTCAGGGCGGTATTTCTTTGACGTCTAAAGTACCAAAAGGCTTTTACGGCAGCTGGCGTGTTACTGCCGTTCAGTCCTATACTAATAATGCAAAACTCTTTACGGATACTGCTACTGATTTATGGAACTTATCTAAGACAGGTGACGTCATTACATTGTCAAATCCTGTGTCAGGAGCAAGAGCATCTGTTGATATTCAAGAGGTTGACGGAAATACAATAAAGTTTGTCCGTAAAACAAATTCTAAAAACGAAAATGTAACAGAAACTCCAATTTTGACATTGGATGGTGAAAATTTCCATGGAACTGATAGAATAGTTATAGAAAAATATAAATTCGGAGAATTAGTTCGTACGGATATTGTAGAATATAAAATCACAGCACAAAAGATTGCAGGTAATTCTGCCGGCGAATTTCTCCGTTAGATAGTAACATAGAGAGATTAGGGTTTATTATGAGCGAAAAGAAAAAGTATGAATTCGATGTGTTGATTTTAGGCGGCGGGCCTGCCGGTTTGGCTGCTGCTATATATGCGGCCAGGGGTGCTGCAAAAACTGCTGTTGTTGATATATCTATGTTTGGCGGGCAGCCGTCAAATTATTTGGAACTTGAAAATTATCCCGGTTTTTCTCATATCGGCGGATATGAGTTAATGGAAAAGTTTGAAGAACATGCTGACATGTTCAATATTGAAAAGTTTCCCATGCAGGAGATTCGGAAGATTGAACTTTTGGGCGGGGAGAAAATCGTAGAAACTTTAGATTCTGTTTTTTATGCAAAAACAATTATTCTTGCAACAGGAGCACAGGCAAAGAAACTTTGTGTAAAAGGCGAACTTGAATTTGCCGGCAGAGGTGTGAGTTATTGTGCTGTGTGTGACGGCGCATTTTACCGTGATAAAGTTGTTGCTGTTGTTGGAGGCGGGAATGCTGCTGTCGAGGAAGGTATTTATCTTACCAAGTTTGCCCAAAAAGTCTATATCGTTCATAGAAGAGATACTTTACGTGCTGATAAGATTATTCAGGAACGTGCGTTTAAAAATGAAAAAATTGAATTTGTCTTTGATTCTGTTCCTGTTGAAATTCAAGGTAGTGAGTCTGTTCAGGGATTTTTAATCAAAAATGTGAAAACAGATGAGCTTAAAACACTTTCTGTTGACGGCGTATTTCCTTATATTGGTTTTGAGCCAAATGTCAGTTTGTTGAATGGGCAGCTAAAACAGGATGAAGGCGGTTTTATTGTTACTGATAATAAGATGCAGACATCTGTTCCAGGTGTATATGCTGTTGGCGATGTTAGAACAACACCGCTGAGGCAGGTTATTACAGCTGCTTCTGACGGGGCTGTTGCAGGATGCTTTGC
>CASDVD010000039.1 GCA_949284155.1 uncultured bacterium
AAAAATAGCACAGACTGGATTTGAACCAGTGACCCCCCGGGTATGAGCCGAGTGCTCTGACCAACTGAGCTACTGTGCCATGTATTCTAATTATTAACTAAACAATAAAAAATATCAAATGTTTTTTTATTTTAGTTAATAATCTTGGACAAAATGGCTTAATTTTGTTAACAGCTTTATAATAAATTTTAAAGGAGAATTTTATGAAAAAACTGATTATATTGATTGCCGGATTTTTTGTAACATTGCTGCCCGTTGGTTCTGCGGTTTTGGAAGGGCAGGTTTCATATACGGTAGAATCTGCCAGAAAGATTGCATTTGAAGGTATTGAAAGAAAAATAGATGCTTCATTGTTTGAAGATTATATGCAAGATCCGAATTATAAAGAAAACAAACAGGTGATGAAAGGAAAGATTGAACTTAAAAATCGCTCTGTACAAGTGTTTAAAGGATTTATTGTTCCTGCTTATGCGGTGACTTATTATGATAATCCAAGATATACTTATTATTATATTAAATATTTAAATCAACTGGCATTTGTTGATATAGATGAGATTGATACAACGAAAAAAGATATTGTTTTTCCTTTTAAGACGTTCAGGTATGATTTTAAAGGCCGTTTGATTGCAGTGGGGCTTACAACTTCGTTAGAGGAGCGCTTTTTGTACAAGAGCAACGGCAAACTTATCAGCCGCTGGTCAGGAAATACCGGCTATAATGCCAAAGGCCGTAAAATCGGTACTGTAGAGAATTTGTACACGGAAGAATAATAACCCGGCTGCCTTGATAAACCTGCGTTTAATTAGAGACAATCCCCGCTGCACCCCGCAGCTCTTCCCGTCGTCACCAGAACAGTTTTCGCAGAGATTTAAACAGGTTCGGCAATTTTATTTTTCCGGCTTTTTTTTCAAGTTTTTTAATACCTTTTTGAAGGGAAACAACTTTGTCAAAGTAATCTCCGTAGTACTCGCCGTAGTGTTGCCGGAAAAATTTGCTCAGCTTGATTATTTCTTCATCTTTGAGCATATATTGCCATTTAATTGTCAGCAGATTAAATATTTCCCAAATATGTTCAAAGGTATTTGGATTTAATTCGATTGCACCGATGTTGACAAATAGGATGTCACTTTTGAACGGAGTGTCTGCCGGTATAAACTTAGTACCCGTAACTGCACTCATAAGCAGGTTATTTGTGTATTGGTTATATACAAAATTATTTTTAGATATTCTTGCGTGCAAGTTTGTATCGTGGAAAACAACGATTGCATCTTTTTTCAAATAAGGCAGCACCATTAAGAAATCCAGTATTTCGCCCGGATTGGCATGAACCGTGTCAATTAGACAAAAATCAATATCTGCGCCTGTTTCTTTCATAAAATCAACAGCCAGACCTCCGGTTTTCAGTGTCCATTTTTCTTTTAATTCGGGGAAATTATCAACATAAAAACCGGTCATTTTATTTTTTATATTGTAATGTTGCGTGTTATAGTCGATTGAATATAAATGTGCCCTTTCAATATTTTTTATTGCATTGAGTATAACAAGAGAAGAGCCGCCGCTGCATACTCCGAGTTCCAACAACCTCTGAGGTTGTTTTCTTAATACTAATGTATTAAGAAAACTCCTGTCCTGCTCCGACATTTCAGAATATTGTTTATAATCATTACCCAATTCATTTAGTATATTAATTTCCTGTTCGGTCGGCTCCAGAATTTTAAATTGTTGTTTCCCCTCAACAAAAGTCATACATTCTCCTTGTTATCTGAAAGTTATTTCTTTTTGCCGTGTTTGCAGCGGCTATGTAGATATTGTTGCAGATTCTGTTTATCAGTACAAGCATTTTAAGTTTTTGGAAGTGAAGTTACAAGGGTCTTTCGTTATCTTTATCGTCCGGTTGAATAATCTAAAAGTGTTGATAATAATGAATGTTAAGAATTGTAAATGCGGGATAGGCTCTCTACTGGCAGTTTTGGGGGTAAATAGGGAAAAAGGTAAAGATATTTATTAAAGTTTTTCGATACAGTTGCCGATAAATGTAATAAGTTGAAGTTTACATTTTTAATTAATAAAGAAAAGGAGAACGTATCGATGAACTTAAACCAATTATTTTCATTCTTTATTCAATTTGCATCATCCGTAGGTGCAATATCAAAAGAAGATGCATCAAAAGCTGAGCAAGCTTTGGACAACCTGTTCCCTGAACCGGAAAATGATCCTAATGCAGGAGAAGATACAGTAAAACTTTCGCAAACTGCTGATGAATCGTTTAAGGCAACAGCCGGAGATGACGGTCATCTGGAGCTTGATGAATTGAAAAAACGGGCAGAAGATTATTTGAGCAAATATGCCACACAAGAAGAAAAAGAAAAATACGGTCCGATGATGGGTATTTTCCTTGATGAAAATAATAAAGTCGATGAAGAATTATATAAAGAATTAGCAGGAGATAAAAATTATCTGACTGCGGAAGATATTAAAAAGTTAGATACAAACGGCGATGGCAGAGTTACGAAAGAAGAAGTTGCCGCTTATAAAAAATCCGTTGCCGGCGGCGAAACTACAACCAAAGGCCCCCAAGAACCGGATACTCCTCCTGTAGATGAACCGGACGTACCTGAAGATGTACCGGAGACTAATCCTACTCCAGATGTAGATGAACCTGATACTCCTGATACACCGCCTACTACTCCGCCAAGTATTGAAGATTCAATCCAAGATGCTCTAAATGATCCTGCCGTACAATCTTTAAAAGATCAGGTAGAAAAAGCGCAAGAAGAAGTGGAAAAACTATCTGCAGAAATGCGGCAAAATGAAACGGTTGCAGCAGCAATTAAAACACTTGATAATTTCAATGTATTGATTGGAAAACTGGCAAGCGCAACAGATCCTAATGAATTAAACAATATAATGTCACAAATCCAAAATCAAGCTGCAGCAGTTGCATCAGCCCAAAAAGTAATCAATCAGGCTGTACAGGATGATGCAAAACAAGTTTACAATGATCCGATAGCTACGGATATAAATTCTTTCCTTGGTCAATTGCCTAATGAGTATCAGGATTATTATACAAAGGATGAAACAATAGAACTTGCTTCCTATGATAAAAAAGACAAAACTAAAGATGCAGCGAAAAATGAATTTGAACAAAAGGCTACTGCTATATTGAACAGTGTAGCTGCAGCCCTGAGAAAAGAATTAAAAGCTCAACTTGGTGACAAATATAATGCAGCTGAAATTGATCAATACATAAAGACTGCGATGGAACAAACAATAAACTACTACAAAGAGAATGCGTATGCACTGAGCCGAGGTGATGGTGAAAAAGATTACAATGCAGCAAGAGGAAAACATGCTTTAATCTTTGAACCCAAAGGTGACAAAAAGTACGATGATAAAGGTCGTTGGACATTTAGCGTAAAATCATTGATGGATGACTTTATGAAAAATTACAAAGCTGCTGTCAACAATACTCCCACACAACAAGTAACTGACATAAAAGACAAGGCAAAAGATAAATATGCCGAATTCCAAGATAAATCACAGGCTATACAAATGCTGCAAAATGGCGGCCGAGTATATGACCAAAATGGTAATGTACTACATATAAATATTAAGGAATATATGAGTGATTACCAAAAAGAAGAAGTTGAAAAACTTATAGATGACTATTCTAAAAAACAACAAGAAATAAATGAATTGATGCAAAAAATGAATAAAGCGACTACTGCTCAAGAAGCTAAAGAAGTTGAAACACAACTTACTAAATTGTATCAAGAACTTGGCAGTATGCGTTCTTCTATCGGAAGATATGTTTCAGAAGCATACTACAGCTATCAATATCAGCATCAACAAAATAATCCATATGGATATAACAGCTCAGTACCGTTGGATATGTCGAGATTTACATACTAAAATATATCAAATACCCCAAGACCGGATTTTTAATCCGGTCTTGGGGTATTTGGAATAAAAAAATATTTGTTGTAAAATATTTTCAGCATGCAAATCACAAAGGAGAGGTGTCCGAGTGGTTTAAGGTGCAAACCTGGAACGTTTGTGTGGGGGCAACTCCACCGGGGGTTCGAATCCCCCCCTCT
>CASDVD010000040.1 GCA_949284155.1 uncultured bacterium
AGATTAAAGAGGATTGATGAAGGTTAAGCGGATTTTGCTTGCAGCTTATCTTGCTTTTTTATTATGAATTTTTGTAAAATATAAAAATATTATCTGTTCATTTTTTTCATGTTAGGCTTTTTACACAAGTACAAAATCACCAAAGGAGATGCACAATGCCGAGAATTCCCAGTTTAGTTACAGTACAAAGCCCCAGAATAAGCCTGACAACACTTGAACCGATAGTATCCGAAGCAAAAGCTTCTAAAATGATACGTTCAATGATTGATAATCCGGACTATCAAAAATTTAAAAATTTAAAAAACAGAGCGAATGCTGCTGATATAAGAATGAATATAAAAATTGCCGAGCCAAAATCCGGCTCAGGTTATGACAGAATCGAAATCCAAATGGCAGATGCTTCAATACCTACTTCACGTGAAGCGGCTGAGATTGTTTCCAGAGTCTTTACCGGAAAATTCAGCCATTTTAAAGCGAATATCCGTGATGCATTCGAAACACTGAGCGCTGCTTTTTCTTCAAATTCAAAAGGCGGTGTTAAAACAGTGGACTTTAATCCAAAAGATTCTTTTGCCGCAAAAGTTGAAAAAGCTTTGGACGATTTGATTGTCGACAGAGAACTCGCCAAAAGAGGTTGATAAAAACAAATTAAAATTATCTTGATAATTCTCCTTGTTTTGACTACGATTCGTATGTAATTGTACAAAATTGAGGAGAATTTATTATGTCAAGAAGACCTGTTATTGCGGGAAACTGGAAAATGCATAAGCTCCAGTCTGAATCTGCTGAACTTGCAAATGCTGTTATGAAAGAATTAAAGGATATAGACAAAGCAGCATTGCCGGAAGTAGTTATTGCACCAGTGTTTACTTCTTTGTATGCAGTAAACAAAGCGCTTACCGACTGCGGATGCGGAAAAGTCAAAATGGCAGCTCAAAATGCTTACTTTGAAACTCAAGGTGCTTTTACCGGGGAAGTTTCTGTTGAAATGGTAAAAGATGCCGGTGCTGAATATGTAATCATCGGGCATTCCGAAAGAAGACAGTATTTTGGCGAAACAGACGAAATGATTAATAAAAAAGCTAAAAAGATTCTGGAACTCGGCTTGGTTCCTATAATTTGCTGCGGCGAAACGCTTGAACAAAGAGAAGCAGGCGTGACAGATACCCACATTGCTTCACAGATTAAAGCTGCTTTGAATGGTTTGTCTGAAGCTGAGGTTGCAAAATCAATTATTGCTTATGAACCGATATGGGCTATAGGTACCGGAAAAACCTGTGATGCTGATGAAGCAAACAGAGTTATTGCTATGATTCGTAATGTTGTTAAAGAAATTGCCGGTGCCTCTGCTGCTGATGCTATCAGAATACTTTACGGCGGAAGCGTTAAACCTAACACAATTGTTGAACAAATGTCAAAATCTGATATCGACGGTGCTTTGGTTGGCGGTGCAAGCCTTACTGCTGACAGTTTCGCAGCTATTGTGAAGGGTGCAATGTAGATAGTATTATTAACAAAAAAGACCTGCATTTTGCGGGTCTTTTTTTGTTGTTATATTTTTACAAAGATTTTGTGCTGGCTAATGGGAAGTTTTTAAGTTGTTTTCCGGTGTTTATTAAGAAATGTAAATCTGATAAGCCTTGTGAATTAAGGATTTCTATAAAAGCGTATATATTTTATAGATAAATTTTAGCAATTTTTTATTTAAAAAAGTGTTTATATAAGTACGAGAGACAAACACAAAACACCACAAAAACAATAGAGAAAGACATAACCGGAGGAACACAAATGGCTAGAGTATTAATTTCAATGCCCGAAGAATTTTTATCTAAAATTGACGGAGTTGCAGAAACAGAAAATCGTACAAGAAGCGAATTGATTCGTGAGGCATTGAGAACATATATTCACAAACAAAAAGTTCGTGAAAACACACTCGCATCTAAGAATGCATCAATATTAGAAGCATTACTTGACTAATAAAAGATTTAAAGTTACTACGGTAACCGGCAAGACGGCACTAATTTGGGGAATTAAGAGACTAAGAGAAATTTTTAAATTTGTAAAAGGCTGCTTTGGCAGCCTTTTTTATTTTGTTCAAATAAACATTATGTTTCAAACGGATTTTTAGGTTTAATTTTCAAATCTGCAGCATTTATGAGAAATCCGCATTTTGAGCATGCAAGAATTTTCCCGGTGCTGTCTACGGGTAGAAATATGTGCTCGCATTCTTCATATTCAGTTTTTTGAGCATGAAATGAAGGTTTTTCTTTTTTCTCTTTAAGTAATTTTACAATCAGCTCAATTATATACATGATGCGATTTTATCCTGAAAAAAAAATAATTTGTCCCGGTTTCTATAATACAGCATTATTGACTTTAAACCAAAAACAAATATCATATATGTAGAGGATGCCGAATTTTACTCTGCAATAACAAATATATGAGGAGAAATTATGTCACTTACACTGGTACAAAAACTCAAGCAGTTTGAAAGACAAATTGTCTTTTTAAGATGGGGTTCCAGCGGAGAGTATGGAAAAATAAAATATGTCGGATACGATTTTGTAGAATTTGAAGTGTTGGATCCTGAAAATATGGAGTATACGGAAACTATTCTTATCAATCCTCAGATTATTCTGGAAATGGTTATCGGCGGATATGATATTTCGAGAATTATTGCGGAATATTCTTCAAAAATATCTACACAGGAATAGCAGAGTTTTATATAATCAAAAAAAAACGCCTCTTGAACATTCTCAAAAGGCTTAATAAGGTATATCAGACAAACAATTTGGAGTAGTAGTTTAATTTTTGGATTCTGCCATTTTTGCGGCAAGTTCATACTTCGCAGCTTCAGGAAGGTTTACACCTTTGAGTTCTTCATTGATTGCCAAAAGGCCTTTAGCTACTTCATCTTCGAATCCGCCGATGAAGCCGGCAATCCTTGCTGCTTGTTCAGGTGTTACATATTTTGCAACATCATAAGTCCTTGTTACGGATTTTGGATTAACTACGACTGCATTTTGAGCCATGTAAGTTAAAACGTCTTCCGGTTTTACCTGAGCACCTGTTGTTTGTGCCTGTTTATTATTAGCATTTTCTTCTGATTTTGCTTCTCCCTGGGTTTTTGGGTTAACATAAGAGTTAACTCCTTTTGTATTGATACCAATTCCGTTAATGTTGTTTGTCATAATATATTCTCCTGTAGTTTCTTGCCACATTATATATATCGGCATTTAGTTTAATGAACTTTAGGTTTTTGGCACATATTCGTTACATTTTTTTACAATTTGGCTTTTGGGTTTAAATATCAACAAAAAAGCCGCTCATTTGAGCGGCTTTTTAAAGCTGTTTTATATCGAAAACTACTTGATTTCAACAGTAGCGCCTGCTTCTTCGAGTTGTTTTTTGATAGCTTCAGCATCTTCTTTTTTGATGTTTTCTTTGATTGGTTTCGGAGCAGCATCAACGAGGTCTTTAGCTTCTTTCAAACCTAAACCTGTGATAGCTCTAACTTCTTTAAGAACAGCGATTTTGTTAGCACCTGCAGAAGCGAGGATAACAGAAACTTCAGAAGCTTCGTCAGCACCGCCTTCAGCTGCAGCTGCACCGGCAGCGGGAGCTGCTGCTACTGCAACAGGAGCTGCTGCAGATACGCCGAATTTTTCTTCCATAGCTTTAACTAATTCAGCTGCTTCTAACAAAGTTAATTTTTCAATTGATTCTAAAATAGATTCTACA
>CASDVD010000041.1 GCA_949284155.1 uncultured bacterium
ACGCCGAATTTTTCTTCCATAGCTTTAACTAATTCAGCTGCTTCTAACAAAGTTAATTTTTCAATTGATTCTAAAATAGATTCTACATTACTCATTTGTTTTCTCCTTTTTATTTAAAAGTTATTTTAATACGAATTAAGCGCAAAGCGCAGTTTTTATGCGGATTTTTGTTTTGCTACCGCATCGATGGCACGAACAAGGCTGCTCATTACAGCATTTGTTGCGCCGGCAATGCCTGTTGCAGGTGAATTTATGCAGCCAAGCATTTTTGCATAAAGTTCTTCTCTTGACGGAGTTTTCGCAAGAGCTTCGACTTGTTTTGCATCCAGAAGCTGTCCATCCAAAGCACCGGCGATAATTTCGCATTTTTTAGTATCTTTGATGAATTTAGCCAGAACTTTAGCAGGTGAAACCTCGTCCTCAAAGCCGAAAGCAATCGCTGTGGATTCTTTCATTACTTCATCGAGCATTTCGAACTGCGTTCCTTTGAATGCAATTTTAGCTAAGGTATTTTTTGTAACCGTATAGTCTGCGCCTGATTTTTGAAGAAGTCTTCTCAGTTTTGTGATTTCTTCAACATTCAAACCTTTATAATTAGTTACAATAGCTACTTTAGCCTTTTCGACATTTTCTTTAATGTGTGCAATTTTTTGTTCTTTAAAGGCTTTTGTTGCCATGGTTTGCTCCTTTTATTATTAATTTGTATCGACCTTAACTTTTCGCCGCAATAAAAAATGATTTTACGGCAAACCGCAAAATCATTACATCAACATATTAATAACCTTGAGAAGGTATTATTTTTGATTTTAATGTTCCTCGACAGGCTTTGTTCAAATTTAAGAAAACTATCAGTTTTCACCTGTTGTCTGCGGTTCTTTATTTAAATTACATAAAACATGATTTTCATGCAACATGGGGATTAAGAAATCTTAACCGGCATGATTTAATTTTGATTTAATTATTGATTTTTACATAAATTAATGCTGCTGATTTTGGCCCTTATGCTATGATAGAAGAATGGGAAGCGAGTATAAAACAGATAAGGATAAATTTAAAGAATTTGATAAGAAACTTATTTTCTGGCAGATTATTTGTATTTTAATCTGTTTTGTACTGGTTATTTACCTTTTTTTAATAATGGTGGTAGATATTAAAAAATACCGAAATCAGGCAAAACGTCAAAGAACCGTAAAAGGTTTTGTGATGAGAGGTACGATAGTTGACCGAAACGGAATAAAACTCGCTTCTGACAAAACCTCTTTTGATGTGTATGCGCATCAGGAATACTATGACCATACTCCGAATGAACTTGCGGGAATTTTGGCGCCGATTTTGAATCTGAATAAGAACAAACTGGCAAAAGAACTGGCAAAAGATCAGAAGATAATAGTTTTGAAAAAAGATGTGCCCCGATTGACAGCACAAAGAATCCGGCAGCTTCAGCTCAGAGAAATAAGTCTCGGAAAAAAAAACGAGCGGGTTTATCCGCAGGGAACGATGGCTGCACATATTTTGGGGTATTATAATTCAGATGCTGATGTGGCGGCAGGTGTTGAACTTACCGCAAAAAAGGATTTGGAAGAAGTTGAGCAGAACGTAAATTTTGAAAGGACTCCGGATGGCGACATCATCTATGAAGTGAACACTGATCCTGCCGCAACCACTGCCCCGTTACGTGGAAAATCAATAATGCTGACAATAGATTCCGCAATTCAGCATGTGTGTGAAGTTGAGCTGAATAAAGTTGTCAGGGAAAAAAGGGCTCTGAGAGGAACCGTAATAGTTATGAATCCCCGTAACGGAGAAATTCTGGGGTATGCGGTTAATCCTACGTATAATCCGAATAATTACAAAAAGGCAACACTCACACAGTTGACAAACTGGACACTAAGCGATGTTTTTGAGCCGGGTTCTACATTTAAAGTTCTTACTATCGCTTCTGCCATTGAAAACGGCAGAATTACTGAAAATTCCAAGATACTTGATACTGGTAAACTCGATATTGATAAATGGACTATTAAAAACTATGACTATGCTGCTCACCCGCACCCGGGGATAATAGATTTATATTACTTATTTGAACATTCAAGCAACGTCGGCAGTGCAAAGGTTGCTTTGATGATGACAAAACAGGAACATTATAATGTCTTGAAGCGCTTCGGCATAGGCGAAAAGACTGGAATTGATTTGCCGGGAGAATCCAGGGGGCTTATTCCCGATTATAAAGAGTGGCATAAATCAACCCATGCTTCAATAGGTTACGGTTATAGCGTATCTGTCACTGCAATACAAATGGCATCTGCAATTTCTGCTATTGCGAATAACGGAGTTAAGGTTACTCCGCATGTAATAAAATATTCACCTGAACAGGCCGATGAAAAAATCAAGTATAATCAGGTTATGCAGCCTGAAACTGCTCAATCTGTTACGAAGCTGCTTGCCGGCAGTATAGGCCGTTCAAAATCACCGGTGAATCTTGACGGCTATCAAGTCGCCGCAAAGACCGGTACAGCAAGAAAATCTGAAAACGGCAGTTATACAAATAAACTGGTAACTTCTATTATAGGCTACTTTCCTGCGTCCAATCCGCAGGTGTTGATATATGTAGTAATAGATTCTCCTTCAAAAGGAGAGTTGTGGGGCAGCACCGTTGCAGCGCCGGTGTTCAGAGAAGTGGCGCTACAGACTGCAAGAATTATGAATATTGCTCCTGACAAACAGTTCAAAAAATAAATTTCGAGGTAGATATGAAACTTAAAAAATTAGTTGAAAATTTAAAAAATAAAAAACTTGTAAATTTCGAAGATGTGGAAATTGACGGAATTTCATATAATTCAAAAACTACAAAAAAGAATGATATATTTGTTTGTTTGAAAGGAGAAAATTCAGACGGACATGATTTTGCGAATGCTGCTGTTGAAAAAGGTGCAGCAGCAATTTGTGCCGAACATAAACTCGATATTGATATACCGCAGATTATTGTGGAATCCACACGTCATAATATTGCGGATTTGGCCGCAGAGTTTTGGGGATTTCCTTCTAAAAAACTTAATCTAATCGGTGTTACCGGAACAAACGGAAAGACTACCGTTACGCATTTAATACAAAGAATAATAGAAGAAGCGCACGAAAAATGTGCACTCATAGGTACATTGGGATATAAAACGTCAAGTTCTGATTCGTATCATGATGCAAAGCATACTACTCCGCAGGCTCCGGAGCTCCAACATACTCTTTCAATGATGTGTGAAGGCAAAATTGATTATGTTGCGATGGAGGTCAGTTCTCATGCTTTGGAGCAGAACAGAGTCGGAGGATGTGAATACAAGGGTGCTGTTTTCACTAATTTAACACAGGATCATCTGGACTATCACATCACTATGAATAACTATTTTGAGGCTAAAGCTTTATTATTCAGAAATTTGAAAGAAGGAACTTTTGCGGTTATTAACAATGATGATGAATATGCACAAAGATTCATTGATATTATTCCAAAAGGGGTAAAGGTTTATACCTACGGTATAAAAAATAAATCAGATATTACGGCATCGGATATTGATTTTTCAATTCATGGTGCTAAATTTACATGCAAAATTTTCGGAACGGAAAAGAAAATTGAACTTTTGATGAACGGTATGTTCAGTGTTTATAATGCATTGGCTGCATTGACGGCCGGTGTCGCAGCGGGAATTGATGCACAGATATGTATCAGCGCTCTTGAAAAAACAAAAAGCGTTGACGGACGGTTCGAGATTGTAAATAAAGAGCCGCTGGTTATAGTTGATTATGCGCATACACCGGACGGGCTGCAAAATGTTTTGAAGGCTGCGGCTGAACTGAAGCCCGAGGGCAGCAGTTTAATTTGTTTGTTCGGCTGCGGAGGCGACCGTGATGCCACAAAAAGGCCTAAAATGGGTAAAATAGCGGATGAACTTGCTGATATTGTCATCGTAACTTCCGACAATCCGAGAACTGAAGACCCTCAGCTTATTATTTCAGATATCCTTGCAGGTATAAAATCTATAAATACCCAAAAAGTTTTTGTGGAACCTGACAGGCGGACAGCAATATCAATGCTGAAAAAAATTGCAAAACCGTCTGATGTTGTCGTTCTTGCAGGTAAAGGGCATGAAGACTATCAAATTCTTAAAGATAAAACCGTTCATTTTGATGACAGAGAAGAAGCACGCAAAGTATTCGGTTCATAGCTAATATGATATAATAATTATTGATGAAAAAGTTTCTGATATTATTTTTGTGTATAAGTTTCAGTACGGGTGCGGTTTTGGCCTCAGACGCTTTTTTGCGCCGTTTGAAAATCTGCAATCCCTATGAAACCGTATACAAAACAAACTCGGGAGCTGTTTATAAAAAAGGAATCCTCGGAGTGTATACAGACGTAAAATATCTTACGCAAAAGTGCTGCTATTATATTCAAACCGGGCCTGATTCATATAATCTTTGCAATGTATCAACCCGTGAATTGAATGATTTGTCTAATATTGAAGAAAAATCAAGCTGTAAAAAGGTTACGGAAAATGAAGTTAAAGAGGCAAAAATGAATATAGTGGCCAGTGTTGGGGTACTTTTAAAAAGAGTTATCGGTTCGGAAGAAATTCCAATGGAAAAAGAAAAGCAGGAAGGGAACAAAAAATGAAGAAATACGCTGCATTGTTAGTTTTGATTTTGTTAGCGTCAACTCCGGTTGTTGCGGCTAATTCGGATAAATTTATGAAAAAAATAAAAATATGTTCTGCTTATAGTGAGGTATATAGAGTTGCTGACGGCAAAAGTTTGAAAATAACTATATCGGGAACAATGCCTATTTCATCAGGTCTCGGATGCTTTTATTCACAAGAACTGGCTGACGGAACAACAATTAGCTGCAAATTCCCCGTACCCAAAATGCGTGAAGTTGTGGATGCATTTCGTAACGGAACGGAGAATGAATATTTCGAAAAAGCTGTTGATGATGAGGTTTGTACAATCGAAAAATAAACTTTATAATGCGGATACGAGTACTAAGCTCTGTCCGACAGCTGATTCACAGAGGTTTACATAATTCTGTAAACAAAAGTTAAAAAAAACGCAAAAATAAAAATGTACGGTTTTTTATATTATCATAATTACAGTGTGTGAATCTTTGTTGGAAAAAAGAAAGAAAAAGATGAAAATACTTGTAATTAACGGCCCCAATTTAAATCTTCTGGGTACACGTGAACCGGAAGTATACGGTACTTTGTCATTGGATATGATAATGTCTGAATTGCAAAAGTATGCAGAAGAATTGGGTGTCGAAATTGAACCTTTTCAAAGTAATATCGAAGGTGAAATCGTAGATGCCGTACAAAAAGCGAGAATAGATTGCAGCGGCATTTTGATGAATCCTGCTGCATACACACATACGAGTGTTGCTATCCGTGATGCTGTGTCTGCGGTAAAACTCCCTTGTGTCGAAGTTCATCTGTCTAATATACAAGACAGGGAGGAATTTCGAAAGACTTCTATTATAGCACCTGTTTGTATCGGACAGATTGCAGGTTTTGGTGCAAACAGCTATAAATTAGGTCTGAAAGCTCTCGTTGACAGCATAAATTCAAACTGATTGGAAATATGGGAACTTTTTTGCTACAATACTAATGACTAGTGGAAACGTCGTAAAGATGAATCATCAAGCTATTAAAAAAATTTTTCTGGGTCTTGTTCTGTTTTTGATAACAGGCTGTGCTTCTTTTGCCTCCGATTACAAATATAAAGTTCTTGACCCCAGATATAACAGTTCAATAGAAGAATATACCTATGACGAAGAAACCTCCCGTCTGATTGAAAAAAGTGATGAACAAAAAGAGCATCCATACCGGAAGAATATGCTTATTGTTTTGTTGGGAGTTGTACCTTTATTATTTTTAGTCCGGACGGTTCGTGTATTGAAAAAAGTTGACGAAGATGCAACGCCGGAGAATTTTAATTTTGTCAGAGAATTTTTCGCCGCTGAAAAAGTTAAAAGTTTTAATAAAACAGTAGTCAATACCGCAGCATATATAAAGGACAGCCTTTGTGTCGTGAAGCCTGTCAGCAAAGTTACTGTTGAAAAATTTAATGAATCCATTGAAAAAATAAAACAGCAAAAAATTAAAGAAGAACAAGCTGCCAAAAAAGAAAATAATAAACAAATAGTTAAACAACCGTCCGTACAGAAGCAAGTTCAGACAAAGCAAAATCCTCCTGTCAGACAGAAAGCACCGCAGCACAATCCTTTAAAAAATTTAAAAAACCGTACTGCGCAAAAAGTGCAAATAATGAAAAAAACACAACAAAAAGAATTATCCGTCCAAGATATCAGAGCATATGAAAAGGGCATGGACAGTTACGTACAGGCAACAATGAAAAAAATGAAAAATCCTATGTTGGTAACAACTTCTAAACTGGCTGCTAATAAAGGATTTTGTGTTGTGGAATTTAACAAAGAATTTTCATTAATCGGCTATATAGGAGACGAAATCTTTATACTTGATAAATTTAAAAAACTTGCGTCTTCAGAGATTCGTACCCGTCTGTCTGAGCGAATAAATCATAAGGACAGATATATTGTTCGTTTAGGCAGCTATAAATCGCTTGTGGAAGTAACTGAAACAAGTATGAAAATGCTGATGGAATTGTAAAACCAATAAAAGAGGAGAGAAAATGAAAAAAACTGTTGTGGCGTTATGCGCACTAATTTTTTTCATTTGCGGAGTTTTATCAGGCTGCGTTTCCGGGAATGAAAATAAAACGGTAATAACTTTTTCCTCCTGGGGCTCGCAAAGTGAAATTGAAATATTAAAGCCTCTTTTAAAAAAATTTGAGGAAGAAAATCCTGATGTCAGGATAGAATTTTTGCATATTCCTCAAAATTATTTTCAAAAATTGCATCTGCTCTTTGCTTCAAAACTTGCACCTGATGTAGTGTTTGTTAACAATTTTTATTCTCTGAAATATATCAATGCAGGTCTTCTGGAAGATTTGAGCGATGAATTTAAAGATGATAAGAAATTCTATTTCAAAAAAGCAATTGAGTCTGCATCATACAATGGCAGGCTTTATGTTGTACCGAGAGATGTGTCGGCTCTTGTCATTTATTATAATAAAGATATTTTTGACAAATACAAAATCGCCTATCCCGATAAAAGCTGGACTATAAAGGAATTTCAAAATACTGCAATTAAAATCCGGCAGGCAGCTGCGGCGAAAAATGAAACCGGTGTATATGCTGTAGGGTATGAGACAGATTCATTGTACTGGCTTCCTTTTCTGTTTTCTGAAGGTGGAGGTTTGATTGAGGAGGCGGATGTCATAATAGATAAACCTCAAAGTATTGAAATGCTGCAGTTTTATGCTGATTTGTGCTGCAAACATCATGTTGCGCCGGGCATGTCTCAAAGTGCGAGTTTAACTATGGGGCAGATGTTTTTGCAAGGAAGGCTTGCAATGCATTTGAGCGGGCGATGGCTTGTACCAAAATACAGAAAAGATGCGAATTTTAACTGGGATATAGTGAATTTTCCGCATGGGAAAGAGGGTTCAATAGTTGGGTTGGATTCTTCCGGATACGCAGTTTCCAAACAATCTAAACACAAATCCGAAGCAATAAGACTGATAAAATTTCTTTCTTCAAAATCTTCTGCCAAACAGCTGGCAAAAAGCGGGTTAATCGTTCCGGCAAGAAAAGATGCAGCATATTCTCAGGAATTTTTGGCTAATGACAAAAAACCTGAGCATGCTGAAATTTTTCTTGAGGTAATTGACAATGCAAAACCAACGCCGGTAAGCAGTAATTACC
>CASDVD010000042.1 GCA_949284155.1 uncultured bacterium
ACGATATTAAGAAAATAGAAGGACTTGACCTTGAGATGGTTAAAGTTCGTTCACCGTTGACTTGCGAACTTGAATATGGTGTTTGCCGTAAGTGTTACGGTTGGGCAATGACTACTCAAAAAATGGTAGACGTAGGTGAGGCAATTGGTATTATTGCTGCTCAATCAATCGGTGAACCCGGTACACAGCTGACAATGAGAACATTCCACACAGGCGGTGTATTCAAAGGTTCAGGTGCAATGAAACATATTATATCTGATATAGATGGTGAAGTTGTATCTAAAGTTAAAACAAAAGAGCTTAGAACACGTCATGGTGATATTGTACAGGTAATGATACAAGAAGCTGATGTTGAGATTAAGGGTGCTAAATATTCCAGAACATACCATATTCCGACAGGCGCTACAATGTATATAACAACAGGTTCCCAAATTAAAAAAGGTCAGGAGCTTGCAGTATTTGAACCTGCTTCTGCCGGAGACGGAAGCCGTCTGACAGAAAAGGCAACAAAAGATATTAACTCTGATTTAAGCGGTGAAGTTATATTTGAAGATTTTGTTGCAGATGAAAAGAAAGACAGACAGGGTAACATTTCCAGAACTGCTAACAAAAACGGTATCGTTTGGGTTTTAGGCGGAGATGTATACAATTTACCCGGCGGCTCTAAGATTCTTGTTAAGGACGGTCAAAAGATTAAAGCTGGTGAAAAGCTTGCTGAAACTCATATTGTATCTGAACACGGCGGCGAAGTTCGTGTTGGCGATAATCTGGTAATTGAAGAAGTAAAATTTGAAGGCAAGAAGATAAAGAAAATAGTTCAGGGTAAAGAATTGACTATCGTTATTGCTTCTATTAAACCTTCAAATGCAACTTTTGAATCTACTAAGAAAGAACAATTCTGGAATGTTGAATCTACAGGTGAAAAGTATATTGTAAAATCACCTGCTGATACTTCTGTCGAAAACGGAATGATTATTGCAGAGTTGATAGATGATGAATACGCTGTAACGTCATCCGGTGAAATAAAATATATGGGAATAGAAGTTGATGAAAATCAAATTATAACTAAGCCCGGCTCGGTTGTATTTATTCCGGAAGAAGTTCACCAAATAAGCAAAGATGTGTCATTGAAAATGGTGGAAAACAACACGTTTGTTACTGCGGGTACAGAAGTCGTTAAAGATTTATATACTCACATTGACGGTATTGTTGAAATTAAAGAATTTAATGACATTATCCATGAAGTTGTTGTACGTCCGGGTGAAATATTCACATTGGATAACATCGGTGATTTAAAAGTTGAAGAAGGAGAAGTTGTTGAAGCAGGAACATTGATTGCTCCGAAGATAAAGGCAAAAACTACTTCTATTGTTACAATTCTTGAGGCAGATAATGATAACCTTGAAATTGACGATTTGGATGAAGACATAGATGTACCTTCTTTAGATGAAGAATCAATTACAAATCAGCCGATTCAAATACTGGTACGGCCTGTACAGCAGTTTGATATTAAACCCAAAACTGTTTCAATTGAATTTGAAAGTACAGATGAGTCAATAAGCATTGTGCCTGTAACACAACTTCAATATAAAGACGGTGCAAGAGTAAGAAATCTGGACGGTTCTACATTAACAAGAACAAGCTTAGTTCTTCAAATGCAGGGTTATTTGAGCCATCTGAAAGGTATGGTTGAAATGACTTCTGATGATGAACTCAAGGTTGTTGTACTTGAAACTCTGATTGTAAGAAGAGAAATTGAGGGTTCAAATAAGGATTCAATGCAAACTGAACTTTTAGTTTCAAATGGCGAAGTTATTGATTCTAAATCACCTGTAGCAAAAACGCAGGTATTGGCAATTAATGACGGTGTTGCAAGTATTAAATCTACAAAAGAGGATTTAAGAAGATTGCTGCTTATATCTGATAATGTGGAACAAGATGTGTCCTTGAAAACAAAACCTGTTGTGTCGGAAGGTGACTTTATCAGAATGGATTCAGTGCTTTCCGAAAGCGGCGAAAAATCACCGGTTTCAGGTCAGGTTGTTGCAGTTGGAAAAGATTCTGTTAAGGTCAGAGTCGGAAGACCTTACTTAATCAGCCCCGGTACAATGCTGCAGGTTGATAATAGTTCATTGGTACTCCGTGGTGATATGCTTGCGAACCTTGTATTCGAAAGACAAAAAACAGGTGATATTGTACAGGGTCTGCCGAGGGTTGAAGAACTTCTTGAAGGTCGTAAACCTAAAGATTCAGCAATACTTTCAGAAATTGAAGCGGTTGCTGAGATTGAAATTGAAGATGACGTACCCAGACTGTATCTGGTCAATGAAAACGGCAGAACGGAAATCAAATATCCTATTGATTCAAATATTATAGTTCAAGATAAGCAGAAGATTAAAATAGGTCAACCATTGACCAGCGGGCCGTTAAATCCTCATGATGTTATCAGATTGAATGGTATTGAGGCTGCTCAGCAATATCTTGTTGATGAAGTTCAACGTGTATATCGTTCACAAGGTGTAGAAATTGCTGATAAACACGTAGAAATTATTGTCCGCCAGATGACTAAGAAGGTAAAAGTTCTTGAGTCCGGTGATACCAAACTTCTGCCCGGAGAATTAATTGAGCTTCAGGTATTTGAACAGGAAAATAAAGCTGTAGAAGAAGCCGGTGGTGTTCCTGCAACTTATGAACCGGTTCTGTTAGGTATCACAAAAGCTTCTTTGAATACAGAAAGCTTTATTTCAGCGGCTTCATTCCAGGAAACTACAAGAATATTGACTGAGGCTGCAGTAGAAGGTAAGAAAGACCAGTTGAGAGGTTTGAAAGAAAACGTTATTATTGGTCGTGTAATACCTGCCGGTACAGGATATTACCATCTTACACATGCTTCTGAAGAAAAAGATAAAGAGGCACAAAGAAGAGCAGCACAAAAGAACAGTGCCAGAAAGCCTTCTGCTATACTGGAAGAGATTGAAGGAATGTTCGGTGCTCCTGACTTTACTATAGAATAACGATATAGTATAAAATACAAAAGAGCGGACATTTATAGTTCGCTCTTTTTTTGCTTTTTTGATTTTTAGGTCAGACAGATTTTTTTTGACATCAATCGTATATACTGAATTTTCTTCAAAATCATACATTTGGAAGAGAACAGTAATTTTTTTTGTGTGTATAATTGAGTCTATGTTACAAGAAGCTACAAAAATAATACAATCGGCTTTTCATGATAGTTTTATAAAAAGGCTGAGTTTATATCTTCATGATTGCGTAAGAGAAGAAGTTCAAAGTTCTACTTTTAGGAACTTAAAACAGGACAAAGATAACAAGTGGATATTTTTGTCCGGTGAAGAACATTTGTTTACAGAATTTGACAAACCGTTATACCTTGACGGTTCAGATAGTTCTTTGACGGAGCTTATGATTCAAAGTGAAATGAGTCAGAAAGATAAGTATTTAATTTACGGGCATTTATTTTTAGTGGGGAAAAGTTCCCGTTCTAAAAAGAAAAATGAATTTCTTACCCCTCTTTTGTATACGCCTTGTAAGCTTGAAAGAGAAGGTAAAAATATAAACTGTATATTGCAGGATGAGTTAATTTCTCTGAATACAGGTGCGTTGACTGCTTTAATGCGAAAAAGTGATGATGAAGATGAAATGGAACATATGCTCGACGGATTGTTAGAGGTTGTTCCGGATTTACCGTTGACCCAAGAAAAGCTTGAAGTATTTTTAACAACATTAAAATCAATACTTCCTGATGTGGATATATCTTTAAATCATGAAGATGATGATAACGAAAATAACGTAAATTCTGCTGCCGATGACTTTTATAATCAGAAAATAAATTATGAAAATCTTGATGAATTTACGGAAAATGAACAGGCGCAAAGGCCTGCATTAAAGCTGGACAGAGTTTGTGTTACCGGTCAAAGTGCAATAATTCTGACTAAAAGACCTTCAATAACTGCGGGAGTATTGCATGAACTGATGCAAATATCTGAAAAACCGAGCGGAATATTTAGAGAAACAGCGCTTTCCGTAGTTAATGAAGAATATTTACAGGGGATTGGAAAACTTTTTGATAAATCCGTTAAAGCTCAAAAAGAATCAAAAAATTTTTCGCCGGTAACCCCATTGTCCTTGAGCGATTCTCAAGAAGATGTGATAAGAAAAATCGAGCAGAATCCCTTAGTTGCCGTATACGGCCCTCCGGGAACAGGCAAATCACAAACTATTGTTAATCTGGTGGCTCATTTGATAGCAAATGGAAAGACTGTGCTTGTCGCATCAAGAATGGATAAAGCAGTTGATGTTGTTGCACAGCGATTGAACGATTTAGGTGCTCCGTTTTTAGCATTAAGAGCCGGACGATTAAATTACCAAAAACAGTTAAGTTTTAAACTTCAGGATTTACTTTCAAATAAGATTGATATTGATACAGGATTTGATGAAGCAATACTGGTTGATGTTGAGGATATGAAAGATTTGCTCAAGAATATAAAAGAGCTTGAAGATAAATGTGAAAAGATAATTACTTTTGAAAGTGAATGGTACAAATCTTTTTTGGATAAAGAGAATTTGAGTGCAAGTTTGGGTGATTTTGAATTGATTCAACGTAAACTGCGCAAGGATGAGGTCGATGAATCGGCTAAAATAATTGAATCAATAGAAAAAGATGCTG
>CASDVD010000043.1 GCA_949284155.1 uncultured bacterium
CGGAGGAGTATCCGCAGCATTGAAGATGCTGTACGGACATTCATCCGAAGTCAAAGACACCAAAGGTGTTTCAGGTCTTAAATTAAGTGAAATAGCTGAAAGAGCCTGGGTTGACAATTCAGTAATTCATACACTTGAAAAACCGATAACCTCAACCCCCGGATTGGCTGTACTACATGGCAATCTTGCAGCCGAAGGCGCAGTTATAAAAATTTCTGGAGTTTCACCCAACTGTCTTACTTTCAAAGGTAAGGCCAAAGTATTTACATCAGAAGAAGCGGCGATGGAGGCTATTGAAACCGACAAAATTGTGCCCGGCGATGTAGTGGTAATAACATACGAAGGCCCCAAAGGCGGCCCCGGAATGAGAGAAATGCTTGCGCCGACCTCTTTGATAGTCGGCAAAGGCCTGGGCGACAAAGTTGCTCTCATAACTGACGGCAGATTTTCCGGAGGAACAAGAGGACTCTGCGTCGGACATATCTGCCCTGAAGCAGCACAAGGAGGTCTTATCGGACTTGTACAAGACGGTGATGAAATAAGCATTAATATACCTGAAAGAAAGATTGAACTTCTCGTTGACGAAGCTGAATTACAAAAAAGACGGGCTGATTTCAAAGCACCTGAGCCTAAAGAAAATAAAGGCTGGCTTGCCAAATATGCTAAAATAGTTCAAAACGCAAGCGTCGGAGCTATAACAAAATAAGTATGATAAATTAATAAAGAAGGAATAAATTATGTCAGGACACTCAAAATGGTCAACTATTAAACACAAAAAAGCTAAAGTCGATGCCCAAAGAGGTGTGGCTTTTCAAAAATTTTCAATGGAAATTATTGTTGCATCCAAACTGGGCGGCCCGGATCCTGCCGGAAATTTCCGTTTAAGAACAGCAATAGAAAAGGCTAAAGCAGCAGGACTGCCTAATGATAATATTAAACGGGCAATAGAAAAAGGCAGCGGACAAGGCGAAGCAACCAACTATGAAGAACTGACATACGAAGGTTACGCCCCCGGAGGTGCAGCCATCATTATTGAAGCTATGACAGATAACAGAAATCGTACGGCCGGAGATTTAAGAAGTTATTTTACTAAATACGGCGGAAACATGGGTGAAACAGGATGTGTGGGTTGGATGTTTAAACAGGCAGGCGTTATTACATTTGATAAGGAATCTGCCGACTATGAAAAACTTTTTGAAGAATCCATCAATGCCGGTGCGGAAGATTTCATCGATGAAGATGATGAGTATAAGATTATCACCGCTGTCGAAAATTTCCAAATTATTACTGAATCTTTGGAAAAATTAGGTTTTAAGCATAAAACAGCAGAGTTAACAAGACTTCCTGAAAATACAATAGAAATTAATGATGCACAAACCGCACAAAAAATTCTCAATTTAATGGATAAAATTGAAGAACATAACGATGTCCAAAATGTCTATTCAAATTTTGACATACCGGAAGAAATATTGGAATCGCTGGGATAATGCAAAAATATAAACATATCAAAACAGGAAATACGTATGAAATGATACGTGATGATGTTATAAATTGCACCAACGCAAATGACCATCAGATTATGGTGCTTTATAAACGTCCGGATTATCCTGATTTGATTTTCGTAAGAGAAAAAGAAGAATTTTTAGAAAAATTTCAGCCTATTTATTAATTTTTGATGAATAAAATAGCCCGGCTATTAGACTTTTCGGCCATGTATTCAGTGATTTGTTGTTTCATAATTTATACAAAACAGGAGATTTCTGAAATGTATAAATTAAGGTCAAAAGACGAACGCGGGGTAACAAAGACCTCCTGGCTTGACAGTGCACATACATTTTCTTTTGCAGATTATTATGATCCTTATAATATGGGATTCAGCGTCCTGAGAGTTATTAATGATGACATAATTGCACCGGACGGCGGATTCGATTTGCATCCGCATAAGGATATGGAAATCATTACGGTAGTCCTCAGCGGAGAACTTGAACACAAGGACAGTCTCGGTCATACCTCAGTTATACACAGTAATGATGTACAGGTAATGACAGCTGGAACAGGAATACTGCATAGTGAATACAATCCTTCATCAATAAGACCTGTACATCTTTTGCAAATATGGATTACACCTGATAAGCCGAGCCTGAAACCAAAATATGAACAAAAATCTTTTAAAGAAGAAAATATGAAAAATAAATTCTGTCTGATTGCATCAAAGGATGGACGTAATGGTTCATTAATGATAAATCAGGATGCATTTTTATATAAAATGACGCTTGAAGAACATAAAAATATAATAAACACTGAACTAAATCCGCAAAGGAAATACTGGCTTCAAATAGCACGGGGCGCCATAGAAGCCGACTCCCAAATACTTGTTGCCGGCGACGGGCTTGGAATCTCTGATGAAGACGGATTTATGGAGATAAAAGGAATAGACGAAAGCTCCGATATTCTGCTGTTCGACTTGCCCGAATAATACTAGAATATATATACGGCAAGTATTGCAAAAATAATTAAAGGGATATTGTAATGTAAAAATGTAGGAATACATGTATCAGAAATATGGTTATGCTGTCCGTCCGCATTTAACCCTGCAGTCGGGCCAAGTGTGGTATCAGAAGCAGGCGAACCTGCATCACCTAATGCGGCAGCCGCCGAAAGAAGTATTACCACCGCAGGAATACTAAATCCCATTTTTACACAAACAGGAACAAACAAAACAGCCAATATTGGTATAGTACCAAAAGATGTTCCAATTCCCATTGTGATAAACAAACCTATCAATAACATTGCTAATGCGGCAATAAATTTACTGCCGGCCATAAATTGCGATGCAGCAGCAACCAGAGACTCTATGCTGCCTGTAGATTTCAACACCATTGCAAACCCGGCCGCAACAAGCATAACAAATGCAACATACCCCATAAGCCCGATACCTTCATTCATAAGCTTATCCATTTTTTGATGGTCAACAGCACCGGTGCCGAATATTATTCCCAGCCCGGCAAGAGCGCCCAGAGGCAAAGAGCCAGTCCACAACTGAACTCCCAATGTAGCAAATGCAGCCGCAAGAGTTAAATAATGATTTTTGCCAAAATGTAAAACCTCTTCCGTGCATGTCTTGCCCTCAATCGGTTTATCTTCATATTCACGTGGCTTTCTATAAGATATCAGTAATGCATACAGCAAACCGGCAGTCATTGCCAGACCTAAAAACCAGTTATATTTCCATATATCACTTTTTAAAACGTTCAATCCGTTTTGAGCAAGATTTTCTGCAATAAGCCCTTGGAATATTAACCCGAATCCTGCGGGAATCGTAATATACGGTGTCTTTAAACCATACGCCAGTGCACATGCAACAGCACGTCTGTCTAATTTTAATCTGTTCATAACATGTAAAAGCGGCGGTATTAATATAGGAATAAATGCAATATGAACAGGAATAAGATTCTGAGAAAATATAGCAATAAGTGTTATTATTGCAAGAAGCACAAACGATTTGCCATGAATTACCGCAGCAATTTTTTTTGCAATAAGAGGAGCAAGCCCCGTATGCGTCATTGCCGCAGCAAATGCGCCGAGTAATATATAACTCAAGGCGGTTTCAGAATTGCTGCCCATGCCCGATACAAAGGTAGCCATTATTTGCGGCACCGGCATTTTTGCACTTAAGCCTGCAGCAATAGCGCTCACCATCAATGCCAATAATACATTCACCCTCAACAGGCAAAGTGCACATAACAGCACAACTGAAATTATTACCGGATTAAAAATCAATTCCATACAATCTCAGAGTATCACAAAAATATTACTGATATTCACCATAAATATTTTGTGCCTGTGAGATATTTTCATTCTCATTTTCAGATTCATAATATTCTGAGCTGAGTTCTTGTTTTGATATTCTTCCGTC
>CASDVD010000044.1 GCA_949284155.1 uncultured bacterium
AAATGGTAATGCCTGGTGATAACGTAGTTATGGAAGTTGAACTTATCGCTCCTGTAGCTATCGAAGAAGGTATGAGATTCGCTATCAGAGAAGGCGGACGTACTGTCGGCGCCGGTGTTGTAGACAAAATTATTGCTTAGTTTACAACTCGATAAACTTAAAAGACCGCTCCTGTATGGGGCGGTTTTTTTATAAAAACTATGAGGGATAGTAATATAAACTGAAATATAAAATTTGTGTTATTATTTAGCTAATGAAGATAAAAGTTATTGCCGTCGGAAAAATTAAAGAGAAATATACAAAAGATGCTGTTAATGAATATTTAAAGAGATTAAGTGCATATTGCAGCATGAATCTTGTTGAAATTCCCGCTCAGGAAATCAAGGATGACTCACAATATGAAAAATACAAGAATATTGAGGGTGAAAAAATTTTACAAAATATCAGACCGGAGTCTTATGTAATCTCTTTGGAGATAGCGGGTGAGCAGTTTTCTTCCGAGAATTTTGCCGAAAAAATTAAAGATATTTCAAACCTCGGTTATAATGAGCTAATTTTCGTTATTGGAGGTGCAAACGGTTTAAGTGCTGAAGTATCCGGAAGGGCGGATTTGAAATTGAGTTTTTCAAAGATGACTTTTACTCATCAGTTTGCGAGATTGTTTTTATATGAACAAATATACCGTGCTTTTAAAATCAATTCCGGTGAGTCGTATCATCGTTGAGCTTTAATTTTGCAATTTTTAAAGAAGTATATTAAAATCAATAATTATAGGAGGTCGTCAATGTTCAATAAGGAAAAAATTCTTGAGATTATAAATCAGGACGGTTTTTTTATTGACCAATTTTTGCTTGACGCTTTCATAAAAAACTGGAAAATTGAAGCTATTTATGAGGATGAAAACGGTGTTGAGTATTTTGACGAAATGACGATTGAAAAAATCAAAAACGGTATTTCTCAAAAAAATCCTATGAATTGTGAAGTTCAAATAATTGACAAAAATAGTGAGCCGCTGCCGGATAGTTCAGAGCCGCAGATTGGGGAATCGGATATTGAACCGGTTTCTGAGGGTAGTGTTGAAGAAAATACTGAGCAGCCTGATGAGGATGAAGTCTGCGAATCTCAGCCGGTGGTTGAAGAAGATCCGCAAAATGACGAATCTGAAAATATTGTTGAACCTAATGTAGAACAAATTGAGCAAGAAACACCGCATGATATTGTGCAATCCGGTTTTCCTGTTGAAGTTAAACGCAATGTTGAAAATAATCTGCAAAATGTTACAGTTGATATATCCAATCAGACATTAGCAGTGCTGGCTGAATCTATAGCCAGAAAAATTACTTCGGATGTTTCTTCTTTCTTAAAAGAATCTGATTTTGTTTCCGAGGCAGTTCATCTGGGTGAAGTAAAAAAAGACAATGAGATTTTAATAACAAAAATAGAAGAGCTGCTTGAAGATAACAAAATATTGGTTCAGCGGATTGAAGAATTAGAATCAGAGAATGATTCTTATGTGAAACTTTTTGGTAATGTTTATATAAAAAATGTTTAATCTTAAAGAAAAACTAATACATGCTTTGCCTGTTCAGGTTGTCGATACTTTGCTGTTTTGTTCTGAATGTGCAGCTGAATTCAATGTTAATATTTATCTGGTCGGCGGTGTTGTCAGAGATTTGCTGCTCGGAAGAGATATTCTTGATATTGATATAACTGTTGAAGGAGATGCTGTTGAATTTTCTGAGTTTTTAATCCAAAAGGATTCCGGAATAAAGTTGAGCAGGGTTCAAAATGACTTAAAGACCTCAAAATTGCTGTTTAAGAATGGAATAGAGATTGATTTTGCTTCAACACGTACGGAGTCTTATCCGGTAAAGGGTCATCTTCCTGTTGTTGACTCAATCGGTGTAAGAATTGACGAGGATGTACGGCGCAGAGATTTTACCGTTAACGCATTGGTTTTATCATTGAATCAAAGCAATTACGGCGAATTATTGGATTTTGTTGATGGTGTAAGCGATTTAGAAAAAAGAGTGCTGCGGGTGCTTCATGAAGGAAGTTTTGTTGATGATCCCAGCAGAATAATTCGGGGATTGAAATTTTCTGTGCGGCTGGGATTCAATCTGGAGGAGAAGACATTTGCTTTGCAGGAGGATTATTTATCAAAGTTGTCGAATTTTGATATAAGTTATTCACGTGTAAAATCGGAGCTTATGCAGACTTTTTCTTTGAATGTTCCTGATGCTTTTGACAAATTTATTGAGCAGAGATTGTACAGGTTGATTATTAATAATTTTGATTTTTATATTAATTCCGACATAATAAAAAATCTCGTTGATAAGTATAAACCGCAGTCTGTTTGGCTGGTTTATGCGGGATGTTTTTTGGTTTTGGGCGAAAATAGATTTGATTTAAACAAGCGGGAAAAGAAGATTCTTTTTGAAGTGAAAAAATTTTTGGTCAATAACCCGCCTTATGATAATTTTTCTGTTTATAAGTTTTATGAAGATGCGTTAACAGAATCAATTTTAATATATTACATTATTACAAAGAGTCAATCAGCGCTCCATTACCTTGATGATTTGCGGAATGTAAGACTGTCTGTCAGCGGTGAAGATTTAATAGCTGCAGGTGTTAAGCCGTCTTTGGAATTCAAAAAAATATTAGATACGCTGCTTGAGGAAAAACTTTCAGGTTCTTTGTTGACGAGAGAGGATGAACTCAAATTTTTAAAATTTCAAATAAAACAGTTGAAAAAATAAATTTGGCATGTATAATAGTTTTACAGCTTAATTCTGCGGGAGTAATTCAGTGGTAGAATGCTTCCTTGCCAAGGAAGATGTCGCGAGTTCGAGCCTCGTCTCCCGCTCCATTTTTAAATGCGTCCTAGTGATTGTTTATGTTTTTGGGGGTACAAATCATTCAGCCCAATTCATTGGAGCGAAAAGAAATTTTTGGGAATCAAACAGTCTTTTTGGGCAGCCGGTTGCACCATAGTACAAAACCCAAATAGCTTAAGAATACTCCGCCGCAAAGAATACATACTAAAAAAATATCGAAACCGTTATACTTTTGAATAAAGAACTATTGCTGTAAAACATAATGCCTTTTGGATTAGTATTAAGCTTCTGTGAGCATAATTTTTCTGTTATTTTTTTCTCTAACTTTTGATTTTTTAATGAGGGTACTT
>CASDVD010000045.1 GCA_949284155.1 uncultured bacterium
CAGCTTTTGACAAGAATTATCGACAGTTCACAAAACAGATTCACTGACGCCTTTCTGGTTGCATACAATGAATCAGTCCCTTTTTATGAAAAGCTCGGGTTCAAAAACCTTGAAAACAAAACTTACAATCAGCAAATAATCACTGACAGCCTGGCTAGAGAACGCAAGGACTACCCGGTTTATGCCTCTTTTATGACAAAACCTATAAACAAAGAAACTTCCAGATGGTATAATAGAATGATATTTTATTAAATGATAAAAACAAGAAATAATATATCTGATAATCATGTGGTATTATTCAATTAACAGAAGATAAACAGGAAAGTTTAATGATTAAAAATATTTGTGTTTTTGCATCATCCTGCAATTTTTTAGATAAAAGCTACTATGATGAAGCAGAAAAACTGGGACAACTAATAGCAAAAGCGGGTATGAATCTTGTATACGGAGGAAGCTGCCTCGGGTTGATGTGGGCTTGCGCAAAACAGGTTAAAGCTCAAAGAAGAAAGCTCATTGGCATCATGCCTGAAAAGTTAAGAGAAATGGATGTTTATTCAGATTATTGCGATGAATTTTTTGTTACACCTTGCATGAGAAGCAGAAAAGCAAAAATGGACGAAATGTCCGATGCACTTATTGCTCTGCCCGGCGGCTTTGGTACGCTGGAAGAATTAAGCGAAATGGTTGTACAAAAACAACTCGGCTACAACAAAAAAGCCATTGTAATCCTTAACACAAACGGCTTTTATACAAATCTGCTCAACTTTTTTGACGATATTATCAGCCAAAAATTTGCAAATAAAAAAGCCGAAAAGTTATACTTTGTAGCAAACACACCTCAAGAAGCAATGGATTATATTCAGAATTACAAACCGGAAGATTTAAGCATTAGCAAAGCAGATATTTATTCACGATAAAAATATCTGCTCCCTACATACCTATTTTTTGTTCAAGTTTTAATGTATCAATAACTGATAATATTTTGCTCAAATCAATAAGCATTTTTTTATAATTGCTAAGAATTGTAGCCGGCTTAAACAAATCTACATCAAACCATTTGTCCTTCTTTTGCAAACCTATATTCAGCAATCCGTTTTCAAATGAACATATAACATCAAACTGATTATTATTTGCAACAGCAATAAGTCTCTCCATAAAAGCAGTTGTTAACAAATATCTGGCCTCAACCTGATCATCTGCGTACACCTCAAAAATACTCTCAAATAGAGGATCTTCAAGCGCAACTTTAGGCGGCAGCATAAAACCGTCTAATTTATTCATCCAGCCTTTTTCTTTTCTTACCACAACTCTGCCATTGAAATTTTTATTTACTGTACTGGTTACCAATACGCCGTTAAAAAGATCTTTCAATTTGCGGCCTTTAAATTTTACAGGGCCGATTTGCGTAGTTTTCTTAGTATAATTCACATCTTTCATATGTACTGTTCGTATCGTCACATTTAAATCTTTGTAGATACCCTTAAAAATATCAAGAACATCGCAACGATTAAAGTTTGGGAATAATAGCAATGATGCAGCATATACAGCATCCGGATCATCTTTAAAATTTTCTTTTCCATACTCTATGCGCCGTCTATAATTCTCATCTATATAACGGGCACATGATTCAGATTCGTCTTTATCTATATCAACGTCGTAAAATCTGACTTTCTTACCGTTATTTTGTCTTTGAGTATAGGTATACAATGACAAATCAGAATAATCATATAATAATTCAGACGCCCATTTTAATATCATTTTTAACATATCAGGAGTGCTGAATGTAAAATTTCCCCAAAAAGAAAGCAGCTTTGTCATCACTTTCTTTTTCACATTGAGAGCATAAATAATTTTAAGATACTTCAAAACAACAACAGTAACAACAACGGCCATTCCCAATACAAATCCGATTTCATAACTTTTTCCAAAGAAATAAAAACCGACTGCGATAAGAATTGCTGCAACTATTATCATATAGTATAAATTTAGATAGTTTTTTCTCATTGCTTCAACTTCACGAAGAATAGGAGCAAATTCATTTTTGAAAAAACTAGTAAATTCAGGAGTCTTTAATGCCTGGTCAAAAGCTATGTCGTTTTTTGATTTTTCCATAATCCACCCGTTTAATTAACATTCAATTTACAAATATTGGCTTGCGGAAACAGCCTCCCTGCTGGCCGCATCTGTTTCAAAATAGCTAAGACTCATCGCCTCTGCTGCCAAGCCCGCAAATAAAGAACCGGGGAATATTTGAATAGAGTTTTTTAACTGAGTTAATGAAGAATTGTAGAATCTTCTTGCTGCTGCAATGTGTTCTTCAACTTCATTATAAGTAGTCATTGCATGCATCATCGTTGTATCAGACTTTAATTCAGGATAATTTTCAACATTAACCATGAATTGACTCATCAGATTATCAAGCTTGGCTTCAGCAGCAAATTTTTCTTTTGAACCTGAGCGGGAACTCATTGCCTGACTTCTTAATTCTGTTATTTTTTCAAAAATTTCTTTTTCATGTTCCATAAATTTTTTAGCAATTGTCAAAATATTAGGAACCAAATCATGTCTTTTTTTCAACTGAACATCAATACCTGACAAAGCTTCCATTACACTATTTTTATTTCTTATTACATTTGCATAAGAAGAGTAGAGCACACCGCATACAACAAGCACTACTACACCAATTATTATTTCTGTTACAGACACTTTCTAAATCCTCCGTTTACTACTATATATACAAACTATTTTAGCTATTTATTGATATACCGGCAAATATTCTCCCCGCCCCGCCATATCATATCATATAGCCGATTATATAAGGTTTTAAAACCGGGAACACGGGGTTAATATTTTTTAATACATTTGTTCCCACCATCTGAATTCACAATAATAATATTTTATAATTTGCTTATTTGTTTAATTTTATTTGCATAAAAGGCTTTTGTCTGCTCGTCTTTTGCCGTCGAAATCAACTGTTGATAAACAGCAGACATTAATTTTGAGACACTGTTTGCATTTATATGCACCTTGTAATTAACCACAATGTCATGAGCCTGATTTACACAGAAAAGCGCTTTTTCATATTCATGCTGAGCCAGAAGAATTTCGGCAGAAATCTCTTTGAAAATCATTATAAACAGTTCTGAAATATTTTCATCCTTTTCCATATTTAATATCGCATTGTTCAAAATGCCAAGTGCCATGTCAAAATTGCCCTCTTCTTTTTCAACACAAGCTATAAGATACCAGCTCAAATATGTTATATTTTTTATCCCTTTTGACGAAGCCAAATCTAAAACGTTGAA
>CASDVD010000046.1 GCA_949284155.1 uncultured bacterium
AAAATGCAGACATCAAGTTTAGAAAAAGGAATAAATGCATTTACGCTGCTAAGAAATAATAAAATTGTCATGCCGGAATTAAAATTAAGCACGGCAGGATTCCACGAAATCGGTCATGCCTTGAATGCCAATTTCAGCAAAACAGGAAAATTTTTGCAAAAATTAAGACCGGCAGCACTTTTAGCTTTCCCTGTTATGTTAATAGGAGCCTTCGGCAGACAAAAACCTGACTCGGAAAACAAAGTAAAAAATGCATATAATAAAACAATTAACTTTATAAGAGACAATGCCGGCCTTCTTGCATTCGGTACAGTTTTGCCGATGGTAATAGAAGAAGGAATGGCCTCATTCAAAGGAAACAAATTAGCGAAACAAATGCTGAGTAGGGATCTTGCATCGAAAGTCGCAAAGACTAACAGAGGCGGATTTATCACTTATCTGGGAATGGCTGCTGCCGTAGGAATTGCATCAGATATAGCCGTCCGCATAAAAAATCATTTACAAAACAAGCATAATATAAAAGTTGCTGCTCACAATGCGGTAGTCTCAGGAAAAGTTAAATAGATATATAATATTTATTAAACATTTTATTTATGAGAAAATATCCTTGGTCAAAAATGATTAAGGATATTTTTATGTCTAAAATTAAGGTATTAACAGTATTCGGAACACGTCCCGAGGCTATAAAAATGGCCCCGCTGGTCAAAGAACTTGAAAAAAACAGCGACACATTTGAAAGTATCGTCTGTGTAACAGCGCAACACCGGCAAATGCTTGATCAAGTTCTTCACCTATTCAATATAAAACCGGATTATGACCTAAATATAATGAAGGAAAATCAAAATCTCTGGACACTCACCAGCGATGTCCTGTTAAAAATGAAAGATGTTTATGAAGCCAGCCAGCCGGACATAGTACTCGTACATGGAGATACAACGACTTCTATGGCGGCAGCATTGTCAGCATTTTATGCAAAAATTCCCGTAGGACATGTCGAAGCAGGACTCAGAACATTTGACAAATACTATCCTTTTCCTGAAGAAATAAACAGAGTCTTTGCAGACGCAGTATGCACATATCATTTTGCACCGACAGATACTTCCTGCGAAAATTTATTGAAAGCATCGATTCCCGAAGAGCATATCTATAAAACAGGAAATACGGTTATTGATGCACTTTTATATACAGTAGAAAATCACAAAACTGATTTATCAGAATTGAACCTTGATAAAAATCTCAAAACTATTCTTTTGACCTCACACAGAAGAGAAAATTTTGGAGAACCTATAAAAAATATTTGCAAAGCTGTGCTTGAACTGGTTGAAAAAAATCCTCAAATACAATTTGTATATCCGGTTCACCTAAATCCGAATGTACAAAAGCCTGTATATGAACTTCTGGACGGACATCCCAGAATCAGGCTCATCGCACCGATGGAATATGCACCTTTTGCAACATTAATGAAACAATCGGATATTATTCTCTCCGACTCCGGAGGAGTGCAGGAAGAAGCACCTTCTCTGGGCAAGCCTGTATTAGTATTAAGATCCACAACAGAAAGGCCGGAAGCTGTAGAGTACGGCACTGTAAAACTTGTGGGCACAGATACGGATGCAATTGTGAAAGAAGTCCAAAATTTGCTGGACAATCCTGATGAATACAAAAAAATGTCAGAAGCAATAAATCCCTATGGCGATGGACTTGCTTGCAAACGGATAGTCGAAATTCTAAAAACCCGGCTCAAAAAATAAACTTGAAATATAGAACTTTGCGGCAATGTAAATTCTAAAAAAACAGAGCATTATTAAATTTATGATAAAAATGTTCATATTTTTGCTGCTTCTAAAAATCTTTGGTATAAAAATTGCCTTTATTGCGCCCTTGCTATTAAAAAATCATCTGATTTTCATCTAAATCCCGACGATAATATTTATCTTCAAAATGTATAGAATCAGCTATTTTTTTAGCACTATTAAAAGGCCGTTCTCCATTTGCACAAACGGATAATATTCGTCCGCCGTTAGTAAAAAACTCCGCCCCTTGCTTTTTTACACCAGCATAATAAATACCTGAATCCGGCAGACCGGTAATCTTTTTACCGACAGAAGAACCTTCAGGATAATTTGCTGCCGAAAGAACTATGCAGGCACTGACACCTTGCTTCCATCTGAATTCATATTCATCAAGCCTTTTTTCCAAAGCAAAATAAAACAACTCGCCCAAATCAGAATCCATGTGAGTCAAAAGTGCCTGAGCCTCAGGATCACCCATTCTTACATTATATTCAAGAACATAAAAATCATCCTCATGCCAGATTAAACCGCTGTAGATAAAACCGACAAAATTCGCATTTTCTTCTTGAAGTGCTTTTTTTAAGCTATTTTCGTACACCTTCAATTTTTGGAGCTGTACATCACTGAGTTTGACAGGAGTGTACGCCCCCATACCTCCAGTATTTAAAGAGTCCAACTCAGAACTTTTTCTCTTGAAATCTCTGGCCGGAAGAAAAGACAACAGATGCTTTCCGTCCCACAAAGAAATGAGCGACAATTCATCTCCTAAAAGATACTCCTCAATAAGAACCTGCCCAGATGCATCACCAAATTTTCCTGCTAATAATTCAGCCAGAATTTTATTTGCCTTTTCTCTTTCAAAAACAACAGATACACCCTTACCTTTGCATAACCCGTCAGCCTTAAGCACTACCGGTACTGAGAGGATATCTGTCACAGAATCTACAAGCTTATACTTTGCCGTTTTTATATTGTGCTTTTGCATAAAGAGTTTTGCAAAATATTTTGACGATTCAAGCTGAGACCAATATTTATTCACACCTATACATTTTATGCCCGCTTTTAAGAATTCGTCTGTAATCCCGTCGCACAAAGGGTTTTCAGGGCCGACAACCAAAACATCCACTTTATTTTTTTTTGCGGATTCAATAAGATTTTCTTCGTCTAACGCCGCCCCAATATTACTAAAGCCGTCGTTTGCTCCGTATAAAAAAAGTTTGTTGCAAAAGTTTGATTCAGCCAATTTTTTGGCTATAGCATGCTCTCTTGCACCGGAGCCGTATACCAGAAAATTCAGTTTCAATGTCCGCACCCTCCGCAACTGCCGCAACCTCCGGCATCATTTTTTAAAATCATATCAAAACTAAACAGCTTATTTTCCAGAATACTCTTAATTACCGGAGGATAAAGCAAATGTTCTGTTTCATGTATTTTTGTCTCAAAATCATTTAAGTTCATTGTGTCATCTATAAATACAGGATACTGTGCAATTATCTTCCCTGAATCCAGCTCCTCAGAGACTTTGTGTACAGTAACACCTGATACCTTTACGCCGTATTGATATGCTCTGTTTATGGCATCTTTGCCCTTAAACGCCGGAAGCAAAGAAGGATGTATGTTCACAAAATCGCAATATTTCAGAGTTTGAGGAGTTAAAATCCGCATATATCCGGCAAGAACTCCAAGTTCAAATTTATTAGATCTAAAAAATTTTTCATTTTCCTCATAAGGAAGAAATTCAGCCTCAATACCAAGACGTTCTGCCCTTTTCAAAATACCGGAATCGGATTTGTCACTTATACATAATATTTTTATCTCATAATCTTTAAAATACCTGACAATGGCTTCAAAATTTGACCCGTTACCAGAGCCCAAAACAGCAACCTTTTTCATTTTCAACCTACCTTCCCGAAAATAAAAGGATTGTATTTTTTTAAAGCACACATTACACTTTGAGAATTGTTTTCAGCTGTAATTACGCAAAAACCAACACCCATATTAAAAACTTCATAAGCTTCTTCATCACATATTTTATGCAATTTTTGAAATATAGGTTGAGGAGGAATTTTCTTTAAATCAATATCAATCATCAGATTGTCAGGAACAGCTCTTTTCAAATTTGACATTATACCGCCGCCAGTAATATTAGCCGCAGATTTTAAAAGAGTTCTTATTTCGATTATTTCTTTTATGTAAATAACAGTAGGAGCCAGGCAAGTTTCAAAATCCACATCATTCAGCTTGTTCGATTCATACAAAAAATTCACCAGCGAAAATCCGTTCGAATGAATGCCTGAAGAACAAAGCCCAATGATAACATCGCCTCTTTGCACCTTTGATTTGTCAAGAAAATCTTCTTTTTTTACAATACCGGTCGCAAATCCGGCTATATCAACTTTTCCTTCTTTTATAATACTGCCGAGCTCTGATGTCTCACCGCCCGCAAGAGCGCAGGAAAATTCTTTTAACTTTGCTCTAAGTGCAATAATAACTTTTGATAAAGCTTCTGCATCGAGCCTGTTTGCAGATATATAATCACAAAAACTTATAGGAATCGCACCGGTACATGCTAAATCATTAAAATTCATAGCTACCAAATCAGCAGCTATGACGTCATACATTTTTCGCTCCATCAAAGGTGTAATCTTAGAACCTATTCCATCCGTTGTTGTAACCAGATAATAATCCTTTAAAAACTCATGTTCCGTAACAGCTCCGAATCTCCCGATATTGCAATCTTTGCCGCCGGAATTGATTAAATTAACAAGTCTATCCGCATTTTTTATATTTACGCCTGATTGAGTATAAAGTTTTTCCATACAAACATTAAATCTCTGCCGGAGTTGAAAGTCAATGAAGAAACTACTGCTGCAGCTTATATAACTCAAAAGTATTTTCCATCAAAGAACATATTGTCATTGGCCCGACACCGCCGGGGACAGGTGTAATTAAGGCAGCCTTTTCTTTTACACTCTCAAAATCCGCATCACCCACGAGTTTTTTACCATCCGGTGTTTCTATCCTGTTCATTCCCACATCAACAACTATAACCCCGTCTTTTAACATATCCGCCTTAACAAGCCCTGCAATACCCGCAGCACTTATCACTATGTCGGCATTTTGAGTATAATAACTGATATTCTGCGATTTAGAATGGCAGAGAGTAACCGTTGCATCCAAATTTGTAAGCATTGCAGCAAGCGGTCTTCCAACTATATTGGAACGCCCTATAATAACAACATTTTTACCTGCAATTTCAACATTGTATTCTCTAAGAAGCCTTATAATTCCTTTCGGTGTACAAGGATAAACAACAGCATCCGAGTTGGTAAATATTTTTCCCGCATTATACGGATGGAAACAGTCAACATCTTTCAGGGGATTTATCGACTCAATAATTTTTTTAGTATTAATATGAGCCGGTAAAGGAAGTTGTACTAATATAGCATTTACATTTTTATCATTATTAAGCTCATCTATTTTTCCGAGCAGCGTCCGCTCTTGTACATCCTCATCAAACTCAATAATTTCTGATTTAAACCCGATTTCTAAAGCCTTTTTCTTTTTAGTATTGACATAAATTTTACTGGCCGGATCATTACCGACAATAATAACAGATAAAGACGGCTTTACCTCCAATAAAGAAGCCTCTGCCTTGAGCTCCGCAAGAATTTTGTCTCTTAAAATTTTACCGTTAATTATTTGCGTCATACTTACTCATATTACCACAGATTAACCCATATTTCTCAAGCCGGGAAGGTTTAACCTGAAATAAAATTCTTTCAATGCGTCTGACACAACATCAGACTCACGTGAGAGTGAATTTCCGTCAAGATTGTTATCCTCGGGAATAACACCAAGAGTATCAAGATTATGCTTCATAAGCAGTTCCTGAACTTTATTCAGTTCTCCGGATTTAACCCGGTTTAACAAAAGCCCCATCTGCCCTCCGGCGGCATATTTTGCGGAAAATTCCTCAATTCGCTGCGCCAGCTGCAATGATTCTTCCGTAGGCTGTGCAATTATTAAAGTTACATCTATATCTATATCAACAAGCTGATTCAAATATTTTAAGTCAAACTCGCAGTCAAAAATTACAATATCATAGGCATTAATGAGCTT
>CASDVD010000047.1 GCA_949284155.1 uncultured bacterium
ACAGAAACGTAGTCCGGAATAATATTTTCTATAAGATACAAATTGTTTTCCCCGACAATTTCTATATATTTGTTTATATCATTGTAGTCAAATATATCTTCAACGTATTTTATGCAAATGAACTCCAATATTCTTGCAATGACCTCTGCAGCGGTAAAACCGGTTGCCCAAAAGTCTTTTGTTTTTTCTTCGGGGAGCCAGATGACCTGTTTGCCGGTAATATAATCTGTATCTTTAATTTCATCCTTAAAATGTTTAGTTGTATTTAAATCATTTTTGAAGAACATAAGGCTTCCTGGGTATACAAAGCCCTTGAATGCTGCTACACCCCTGACTTCTATTGAAAATTCATTTGCCTGTAAAGTTTCATCAATTTCAAATCGTATTTTAGGTATAATATATCCAAGTTGTTCTGTGAGCTTTTGGCGTATTTTTACAGTTTGCGCTACAAGATTTGCTTCTAAATCAGGATTGACCAGTTCTATATTTTCTTCGCTTAATTTTATACAGACCTTATCTTCACCAATTTTGTTAAGCATAACATCAGGAGATATTACTTTTTGCAGTTCAGATTTCAGCTTGTTGAGTTCTTCAATGCACACTGACATCTCTTTGTTGAGTTTATGTCTCTGGTGCTCTGATGTTTCGTCAATCAGTGATTTTATTTTATTAATTCGTTGTCGTTTATCTTTAATTTTTCTTTGTATATCAACACACAACTCAAAGGGCTCGTTTTGTGCGGAAATCATTTTTTGCATTTGAGAACGGTAGCCGAATATCTCATCAAAATCATCGTCTTGTTCTTCGTTCAATGGTTCATAGTCACGGGCGAAGATGCAGTTAAAGTTGAATCCGTTATTCCCTTCAACTTCATGCATTGTATAAATTTCCCAGCCTTCTTCTGACATTGTATTCAAAAGATTTTCAAGTTCATTTGTGTTATCGCTAGGGCATGTTTTTATACAGTATTGAGTTCTTGATGGTTTCATGTGCTCTCCGGTATATCTAATCTTCCAGCTGTTTAATATCGATGTTATAATCGTCAGTAACTTCATCATATGGTGTTGAAGGTGTATCTATATCTATATTTACTTCTCCGTCGACCATTTCAATATCTTCTTTTTTGTATTCATTCATTTTTCCGTCTTCAAGTTTTACGGTTATTTTTCCGCTTAGCATACTCAACAGACAAACTTTGCCGAGTCCGTCTGGTGTCATAACACCGGAGCCGATTGGCGGCATATCTTTGGCAAAATCAATATAATTTTTGTATTCATAGTCAAGGCAGCATAGCAATCTGCCGCAAGTTCCGGAAATTTTACCGGGGGTGATAGGCATACCCTGATCTTTTGCCAGTTTAATATTAATAGATTCAAAGTTTCTCAAAAAGGTACAACAGCAAAACGGTCTTCCGCATAACCCGTTTCCTTCTAATATAGAAGTTTCATCCCTTACTCCGATATGTCTGAGGTCAATTCTGACTCTTTTAAATATTTGAGTGAGGTCTTTTAACAAACCTCTGAAATCTACTCTTTCAGGAGCTGTGTAATAAAAAGTAACTTTCCGTCTGTCAAATGTATACTTTGTTTTTACAAGACTCATATTTAAATTATGCGTAGCAACCAAGCTTTTACAGGTTTTGAATGCTTCATCTTCTGCAATTTTTATTTCTTCAAGAATTTCTAAATCTTTTTGTTCCAAAACCCTTATTAAATGCAGCGGTTCTGTTTTTTTCTTTTCCCAGGCTTTTGAAATTTTATCATTTACACGAAAAACTTTTGCGGTTTCTTCACCGTTTTCTGTTTTTACCAGAATCAGCTGCCCTTGTTCAACTTCTGTTGATTCCGGAACAATCAGCGGGTGAAAAGTATTTTTTATTAAATTTACAGCATATTTTATCATTACAACTCCCTTTGTGGATATTTTACCATAAATTTCCGTACCTGGGGGAAATGTTGCAGTCTTGTATCTGTATTTTGTTCTAAAAATTCGGTTTAGCCTTCATAAATTTGAGTAAAGGCTGAACTTAGCAGATAATCAGGTCTATTTGGGCAATTATATCTCTATTTTTGATTTTTTTCATAAAATAATTTTTTAGCTGTTTATACAAAAGTTTGATTTATTTTTGAAAAATAATATAAAAAGAGTATTTTTTTTAGTGATTATTAAACTCTGAATTATTACTGCCGTTGAAATAATTATGAACACATACAGAGGTAGTCATGTTAGAGCAGCAAAAATCAATAAATAATAATATTCCCATTGAACCCCATAAAGGCTTAAATTTATTAGAACTGGCCAGAAAAGCGCATGAACGTTACATACTTCGTAATAACAACAATGATTTAAATGATGCGGTCGGATATTATATTCAGGCGATAAAACAAAATCCTGATTTGCCTGAGACATACTACCGTCTTGCTACATTGCTGTATGAAAACGGACAAATATCTTTGGATTCCGCAATAGAACAATGCAAAATGGCGGTCAGTATTGCTCCTAAAAATCCAAATACGCATATGTATACAGGATATTTTCTTAAGCTTGCAAATAATTATGATGAAGCTGAAATAGAATTCAAAAATGCTATTAACATAAATCCTCTGATGGCTGCCAGACCCCGTATAATTCTAGCTTCTCTTTTATATGAAAAGTTTAATTCACATAAACTTTCTTTCGCCGGTTTTTTAAAAATGGTTTATTATGCATGTTCCGGATGTTTGACCATACTTTGGGATTTCCCGTCTTTAAAAATGATGTATAAAAATTTCACAGATGACGCAATGGTGTCTGTGTATAAAACTTACGGTTCTATATTAGAGAAGATAAATAATAAATCAAGAGCAATTGAAGCATATGATATTGCGGCTGAAAAAACCGGACGTGAAGAAATTTTTTATAACAAAATCGGAGATATCTGTATTCAAGAACGCATTCCGGAGGTCGCCCTGAATGCTTACAGAAAGGTTTTGGATGCTAATCCGTATGATAGAGATGCCTTGCTCAAATTAGCTACTGTTATTCAGGCTTACTTTGATGACAGGACGGATGAGGCTATTGATTGCTATACACGACTTCTTGAAATAGAAGATGATAATGATAAAATTTATTATGAATTGGGGCATTTGTATTTGAAAAAAAATGAATGCCTTTGCGCTGTAAACTCTTTTAACAGAGCTTTAGAAATAGATCAGGACAATCCTTTTTATCATAACAGCATGGCTTTTGCTCTTGTGCAGCTTGGGCAGCATGATGAAGCAATTGACCATTACCAGACAGCGATTAACGCTAATCCTGATCCGATTTGGACATCGATTGTTTGTCAGGCACTTGGCTCTGTTTATTTGGAAATAAAAGAAAATCCCGAAGCTGCTATTGCTCTTTATCAAACTGCTTCTGTATTAAATCCCGAATCAGATGACTGTCACGTCGCTATTGGTGATTTATATTTTTCATTAGATGATTTTGATAATGCTATTAAAGCTTATTGTGATGCAATTAAAATAAATCCTGAGAATTCCAGGGCTTACGGAAAGTGCGGCATGGCTTTGTGGGAAAAAGAATATACTGAAGAAGCTATGGTTGCTTACCACAAGGCTATTCAAATTGACCCGCAGTACGCTGTAGCATATAACAATCTTGGTGTAATATATTTAGACGGAATCGGCAATGTTCAAGAATCAATAAAACTATTTGAGCATGCTATTGAAGTGAATTCCTCTTATACGCTGGCTAACTTTAATTTGGCACGTGCTTTTGAAGCCGTCGGAGATGCAATGAATGCTGCAAAGTTCTATCAAAAATCTATGGAGCTTAATAAACTTTC
>CASDVD010000048.1 GCA_949284155.1 uncultured bacterium
AATAATCTGTCAGCAAGGGTGGATTTTCCATGGTCTATATGAGCTATAATACAAAAATTTCTTACATTATCAATGGTTTTCATATGATACAGTATAGTAGAAAAACATATTTTGTAAAATTCTAAAAAATATTATGCATGGTCTTTCTTTTTCTTTTTCTTTGAATCCAACTCTCTTTTTGCATTATCAACAGAAAGTTTAGCCAACGGAGCGCCCTTAGCCCTATCATAGAATACAAGCCAGTGCTTACGTTTTATATTATCAACGGCAAAAGAAATCTTTCCGCTGATTCTGTCACCGGGTTTTATTTTTGAAAACATTAAAGTTGTATCTCCAAAAACAGACGGATAAAACGATGAATTCATATCATTCATCAAAGCAATATCAAAACCGGTAAAATATTTATCAGTAAGATTTGTGATAACCAAAGATAAAGTTATTGTATTTTTTTCACCGAACGGATCCTCTTCAAAAGCAATATTTGTTATTTTTACATTTAAACCGTCATATGTAATCTCTTCTTGTTTTAAAGCCTCTTTCGAAAATACGGGAAGTTTTACAGAGCTTGTCACCTTAACTCTTATTTCATCACCTGGAGAGATTAATACATCTTTACCTTTTCTGTATAAAGCCATCCCCAGCCCCACTGCGCCTCCCAATGCCGCACCTCCGGCAACAGTATATCCCTGGCTGGCAATAGCAGCAGGCAATCCAAACAGATTCAAAGCAAGAAAACCTCCGACAACACCGCCGGCAGCAGTATATCCGGTGCTGACCGCAACATTTTTTGCGACCCCGACAACAGGGTTCAGCTTTGTACTCATTTTACCGTTTATAGGAATTTCCCGTCCGTCAGGAGTTATAAGATAATCAAAATTAACCTCAATCCATCCGTCACGTCCGAGTCTTTTTGAATCGGCAATCTCTTTTACCGAACCGTGCGCAATAGTTCCGGCAGGAAGAATTACACCTTTCTCGCCTTCAACTTCACTGGATATTTCAGCAAAAAACTCATCGCCCTCTTCCGTGTATCCGGAACTCAACACCTGCGAGACAGTCATTTTTATCACATCTTTACTATCAAGCTGGTCAATTTCACCGGTAAACATTTTTTCGTTTTTTAATCTTTGTTTATCTGTTACTTCAGCATGGCCATGAAGAGTTTCTTCCGCACAAACGGATATTAACATGTGTGAACAAATAAAAGAAACTAATATTAAAATAGAAAAAATTTTCTTCATGGCAAGATGATACATCATTTAATTTTATTTTTCATCAATGTAAATTAATTGTTTTTTTAAAGATTCAATAATTAAAAATTTAATATTTCGTTACAAAAACAACGTAAATCATTATTATTATGGCGCCTGCGGATAGTCTGAAAACATTGTTTATTTCGTTACTTTAAATAAACAGCCATTAAAATATTTTATACAAATTGGTGAAAAGTTAGAAATATTAAGCAAAAAAGCTTGTCAGAGAATTTTCAGCATGTACGATATAGAAATATAATAGAATTATACTGTAAAAAGAAGGTTTAATGGCTAAAGACGTAATTGAATTTGAAGGTAAAATTTTGGAATCCTTGCCCAATGCAATGTTCAGAGTAGAACTTGAAAACGGACATGAAATTCTTGCTCACATATCCGGAAAAATCAGAAAAAATTTCATTAAAATTCTTCCGGGAGATAAGGTTAAAGTGGAAATGACGCCTTATGATTTAACCAGAGGCAGAATTACATACAGATTAAAGTAAATAATAACTATAAGGAAAAAGGAAAATAAAATGAAAGTAAGAGCATCAGTAAAAAAAATGTGCAAAGACTGTAAAGTCATCAGAAGAAGAGGCAGAATCACAGTAATCTGCAAAAACCCAAAACATAAACAAAGACAAGGTTAATCCCTTAAGACCGGCTTATCTGTCAAGAAAAGGCCGCAATTATAAAATAAAAATAATTAAGAAAATAAATAAGGAGAAAAAATGGCAAGATTAGCTGGGGTTGATTTACCCCGTAACAAAAGAATGGTAATAGCTTTGACCTATATATACGGTATAGGACCCGCTCGTTCAGCTAAAATTCTTGAAGCTTGCGGTATTTCGCAAGATTTAAGAACAGACGACTTAACAGATGACGATATTAAAAAGCTTAGAAATGAACTTTCTAATTACCATATTGAAGGTGATTTAAGAAGAGAAGAATCACTTAATATAAAAAGATTATCAGAAATCAACTCTTACAGAGGAATGAGACACAGAAGAAAACTTCCTGCAAGAGGGCAAAGAACAAAAACAAACGCAAGAACAAGACGAGGCAAAAAAACAGGCCCGGTAGCTAAAAAGAAATAGCAACAGTCAGGCGTTGAAACAGAATAAGAGATTTTGAAAAAACAAAATCAATCAAGAACTTAATAAGTAGTAAAAGGAAATAAAAATGGCAAGACCAGTAAAAACAAAAAAGAAAGAAAAAAAGAATGTATTGCAGGGTGTTGTACATATTCAGTCCACCTTCAATAATACAATCGTAACTTCTTGTGATACACAAGGTAATGCTATTGCATGGGCATCAGCCGGTGCTTGCGGATTTAAGGGAGCAAGAAAAGGCACTCCGTTTGCAGCACAATCTGCAGCAGCACAAGTTGCGAAAAAATCAGCAGACCAGGGAATGAAAAAAGTTGAAGTTTATATAAAAGGCCCGGGTTCAGGCAGAGAAACAGCAATCAGAGCTATTCAGGCTGCCGGATTAGAAATTACATTAATTAAGGACGTTACACCTATTCCTCATAACGGCTGCCGTCCTCCTAAAAAACGTAGAGTATAATTAATAAAAAAGGAGTCAAAAATTGGCTAGATATACAGGACCTAGAAATAAATTATTCCGTAACTTCGGTGTAACGGATTTATCAAACAGAAA
>CASDVD010000049.1 GCA_949284155.1 uncultured bacterium
ATTTTGAAGAATTATCCAGATTAAAAAGAGAGCTTGAAATTTCGAAGCTTGAATGTGATGAAAGAATTATAGAAACAAGAATTCATAATATCGGTAATCTCCATCAGCTTTTGTTGCAAATAAAAGAATTAAAAAAACGGCAGAGAAAACTTGCGGTTGATATTCTGAAAAATCGCAGAAGAACATCATTGAAAGGGCTGTTAAGGGATCAAGTAAAAAGACAACGGTTAATTGTTCATACAAAAGCTATTGTAGAAAGAAAGAAAAATCTTCAAAACAGGCTATTGGAGGATGAAGATTTCAGACCGCTATTAGAAGCATTTCCCTGCTGGTGCGTTACAACATACGCTGTCTCTGGTTCATTGCCGATGAAGTCCGGTTTGTTTGATGTAGTTATTATTGATGAAGCATCTCAGTGTGATATAGCAAGCTGCTTCCCTATATTGTACAGAGCCAAAAAAGCTGTTATTGTCGGGGATGACAAGCAGCTGCCGCATTTATCTTTTCTTGAAAAGGCAAAAGAACAGTCATTTTTGAGCCAATATGAAATTCCTGATAAGTATCAGCTTATGTGGCGTTTTAGAACAAATTCAATGTTTGACCTCGCTAATTATTATTCTATGAATCCGGTATTGCTGGACGAACATTTCAGAAGTTCTTATCCAATAATCCAGTTTAGCAACAAAGAGTTTTACGGTGACAGAATTCGTATAATGACTAAAGATTCCGGAAGCAATGATGTATTGGAACTGCATCATGTAAAAGAAGGTCGTTGTGATTCAGATGCGACCAGAAACAGAGCGGAAGTTGAAGCGGTAATAAAAAGAGTGCATGAATTGATTGCGGATGACGAGGGAAATGAGGACAATCCGGTATCAATAGGAATAATTTCACCGTTCAGAGGACAGGTTGACCTGCTTCAAAAAGCTTTATGTCAGGTTTTAACTGAAACCACTATAAAAAAACATCAAATTGAAGTCGGTACTGCACATACATTTCAGGGTGATGAACGTGATGTTATGATATTATCCTGGGCGGTTGCTGATAATAGCTTTACTCAAAGTTTGACTTTTTTGCAAAAGCCTAATCTTTTTAATGTCGCTATTACCAGAGCAAGGAAAAAGTTAATCTGTTTTATTTCTAAAGACCCGAAGTCTCTGCCTCAGGGATTACTGAAAGATTATATAGAATATATTCAGGATTACATCAATTCTGCTAAAACTGATGAATTTCAAAAAAATAAATATAAAAATTCGTTTGAACAAATCGTTGCAGAAACTCTTATTATGGAAGGATTTCACGTTCGTGCAGGTATTGAAGCCGCAGGAGTGTTGCCTGATTTATTTGTAAAAAATGAATCAGGTGATGAAATAATAGTTGAATGTGACGGAGTTGAGGATAGCACCAATGCTTTGATGGGTGCTGTTAAAAAACAAACTATCCTTGAGCGTGCGGGCTATTCTGTTGAAAGAATAAGTTACAGAGAATGGCATCATAGTTCAGCAGCTTGTGTCGACAGGATTAAGCAGAAATTAAATAAGTAAACAAAAAACCCGTTGTTTTTATAACGGGTCTTTTTGTTTATTATAGATTCTATTTTACTGTGAAGGTTGCATTAACGACAGCTATAACTTTTTTCTCTATAGATTGCGTGTCGTTTATTCCGTAATCCGAGACCTCTGTTGAGTTTTCCGGCACAATTTGAAACACGCCCATTTTCGCACTGTTCATAACTCCGATTCTGCCGTTTGTGCTTTTAACCATACTTTCAGCACGTTTTTTTGCATTTTTTGTCGCTTCAGCGAGTACGGCTACTTTTAGGTCATCCGGATTTGAAACAAAGTATTGTACATTATTGTGGCTCAGTTCAACATCTTTTTCTATCAAAGAGGCAACACTTTTTGAAATGTCGGTTATTTTTTCTATATCTTTTGATGTTACAGAAATATTTTGAGATAGTCTGTAGCCTTCAATAAAGTTTGTTTCGTAGCCATTGTTTGTTCTTTTGTACATTGCATAGCTGTTGACGGGTGAAAAATGAATTTCATCTTCCTTTATTCCGTTTTCCCGTAAAAATGTTTTGATTGTATTTGAATCAGATGCGAGTTTTGCATATCCTGATTTAATATTAGAATTTCTGGTTTCAAATGTTGCATTCCAAGTCGCTAAATCTGAAGTAACTTTTTGACTGGCTGAGCCGGTAACTGTAATTGCTTGAGTTTGCAATTTTTGGAAATTAATCATCGCTCTTGTAAATATAAAAGTAGACAGGACGATTCCTATTGCGATTAAAAGTCCGAGTACTGCCGTTTGATAGTCTTTTAACTCACTGATATCTTTCATTAGAGCCTCCATTTTTGTATTTATTCAGTATAGACTTTATTTCCAAAAATGTAAACAAACAGTTTAAATTTTTTTGCTATGATAATAATATGTTCAGAGCATTTATTCCTATAATATTGTTGACAATTTCAAATATATTTATGACTTTTGCGTGGTACGGTCATTTAAAATACAAAAATGCTGCTTTATGGAGTGTTGTTTTAATCAGCTGGCTGATAGCATTTTTGGAATATTGTTTTCAGGTGCCTGCTAACAGAATCGGTCATCAGTATTTTGATGCGGCTCAGTTAAAAACTATGCAAGAAGTTATCACTCTGAGCGTATTTTGTGTATTTTCCGTTCTGTATTTAAAAGAAGAATTAAAATGGAATTATATTGTAGGTTTTTTGTTTATACTTTTAGCTGTATTTTTTGTATTTAAAAAGTGGTAGCCTGATTAATGCTGCCACTTTTTATACCTTTTATTCAAGAACTATTTGTTCAAAGGACAACCTTTTGAACATTCAGCAGGCCCCATAGGTGCAGCACCCGGTTCCATATGATGGGGCTTTCTTGCTTCAAAATCTTTTTTCATTTGTTCTTGAATTTCTGTTTTCATTTTTTCAAGCTCTGTTTTTTGTTCTGTTGTTAAAATAGCTTCAAATTTTTTCATGCTTTCAGCTCTTACGTCATTTTCTTGTTTTATTAGAGCTCTCATTTCTTCATGCTTTTTTTGCATTTTTTTATGTACAGGTTCAAGTGTCTTTTTTTCATCAGCTTTAATTTTTTCAAGTTTAGCTTTTTGAGCGTCAGTCAATTGAATTCTTTTTTCAAATTCAGCTTTTCTTTCTTCCGGACTCATCGGCGGGCGTTGTTGAATATCAGGAGGACAAGGTTTATTGCATTCTTGAGGCGGCTGAGCAGCATTACAAGGGTCTTGTGCGCATTCATTCGCCATTGCTGATGAACTTAATGTCAGGACAGCGGCACATACAAGCAGAGATGATAACAATTTTTTCTTCATATTTTTCTCCTTCTGTTAATTACAGACTGTAAACCCGTAATTTGAACTTAATTTTCAGTGTATAAATCAAGTATAGTAGTCTTTCATATATTGTCAATGAAACTAAAGATTGAAATATTAGTGTATAAAAAATTATTAAACGGAAATTATGTATAATTCATTGCTGTCATTTGTATATACAATAACTGTGATTCATATATGAGAAAATAGAGGAAGTAGTATTGGAAAAGAAAAAGGTCTCTGTTTATATAGTGGAGAATTATCCGCTATCACGTTTTGATTTAGTATTCGAATTAAAACGTAAGTTTAATGTATTGGGAAGTTTTTCCTGTGCGGAAGATTGCATTGAAATGATGAAATATAAGCCTGTTGATATTGTTATTATGGATTTGAATTTATCTGGAATGAACGGAATTGAAGCAACTCAGTTTATAAAGACGCATTATCCTAAAACTAAAGTTGTAGCTTATTCAAATCATGAAGATACGAAGATAGTCATGTCTTTAATATCCAACGGTGCGAGTGCTTATTTAACAAAAGAAACAAAGCTGAAACTGCCTTTAGTTTTAGATTTGGTAAATGCCGGAGTGTTGCTTTTGGACGCAAAAGTTGCAGATTCAATGAGAGCATACCTGCCTCCTGCCTATCTCTCACAAGGTGTGCAATTAACAGAAAGAGAAAAAGAAGTTCTGGATAAAATGGCAGAGGGAAAATTAAATCCTCAAATAGCGGAGGAATTTGTTATTAGTCGAAATACTGTTAAAGCACATGTTTGCAGTATTATGAAAAAATTGAGTGCTCAAAATAGAACACAGGCTATTGTTAAAGCAATAAAAATAGGTTTATTATAAAGAAATGTTAATAATGAGGCAATTTTAAATTTTTTTCGCATTATAATAAATTATAAATTTTGTCAAAGGAGCTAATTTTGCTTTCAGTCCAGCGTTTATATCCACAATATGTGACAGTTACGGATAGAAGGAAACAAAATGTACCCGTGGCTTTTGAACGTCGTTCAGGACTGGATAGACGTTCTCAGGATAGAGTCACAATGGATACAAAGCTTACCAGAGATATTTTTGAAGTAAAAAATAAAATTTCTCAATTTCAAAATATCGAACCGATTAGCTTCTCAAAAAATATCTCAAAAGCTGCTATCAATAATATAAAGACTGACATGTTTATAAAAACCGGCAAAGTTGACGGTGCAAATTTGTTTAATAAAGTCAAGGATGCGTCTTCTGCGACTGCATTGTTGGC
>CASDVD010000050.1 GCA_949284155.1 uncultured bacterium
ATACTGATTTAAAAATATTGTATAATAAACGCCCATGCCAAACAAACATTTAATACAAAATAGTTACACATATTTATATTGACAAAAGCACACATATTATCATGTTCTCTAGTTTAGAGAGTCATGGTACAGGTTGTTTTTTTATATTTTAAAAATTATGTGTTACAAAAATTTTTAGTGTTTAATCATAGATGTCTTATTTCTTCTTATTTCGGTGTGTTAAAATAGATTTATGTTTAATTATTTAAAAAGAAAAAAATTTTTAAATAGTGAAAAAATTTCTGCTTTTTTAAAACGAAAAGTTTCATTTACGGTAAGCGGGCTTACGTCTTTTTTGCGGCTGCTGATTCTTGCTGTTTGCGAAAAGGATAAACGTGTTATTTTTGTTACTTCAACAGAGCAGAGCTGCTTAAAATATAAACATGATTTAGAAAAATTTTTCAATGTACAGGCTGAAATTTTTCCTTATCAGGATGTATCCTTGTATGACGGTGTATCTCCAAATTTATATAAATATGCGCAGCAGGTTGAATTAATTAGAAATTCTTCTGAATTTGATTTGATACTTGTGCCGGTCAGGGCATTGTTGGAAAAATTTCCTCAAAAGAGTTTTTATGATGAAAATCTTATTACGGTTAAAACGGATGAGGATATAGAGCTGGACAGTTTTGTTCGTTCTTTGATTAACCTCGGATATAAAAGAGTTACTATGGTAAGCGATATCGGAGAATTTAGTGTCCGGGGCGATATAATTGATGTCTTTTCTTTTTCTAAATTTCCGGTAAGAATTGAACTTTGGGGTGATACTGTTACGGATATACGTTATTTCAACAACGAGACCCAAAGAAGTATTGAAAAGGTCAAAAAAGCTGAAATATTGCCCGTATATAAGTTTATTCCCTGTGAAAAAAGTATTGACAGATTTAAGAATGAAATAAAAGCAGAAACGAAAAAAGCGGAAAATAATGAAAATAAGGATATTTTTCGTGAACGGCTTGATGAAATACTTGAAAAAATTGATAATGAAAAATATTTTGAAGGTATAGAGTATTTTGAATCTTATTTTAATCGGGATTTAAAAAGCTTTACGGATTTGATTGATGACGATTTTATTATAGTTATGGATGAATCTTCTGAGATATTTTCAAGATATGCACAGATTGAACAGAACTATGATAAGCAGATAATTGAAAATACGGCAAAAGCGTTGAACCTCCCTTTAAAGGAAAAAGCGCATTCCGGTGTTGATGAGTTTCAAAAAAATATTGCATCACGAGAGAAAGTTTTTTTGGATAATTTTATTGAGACGGTATCTGATTTTCTTGTGGAGTTTGAGAGCAGCCTTATACCCGGATTTTCTTCAAAAATGGAAGATATTATTATGTTTGTTGAAGAAAAAATGAAAGAGGGGAACAAGGTTGTTATAGCTACGGATTATAAGAACCGGATTGAAGAGGTTTTGAGTAATTTTGAGATTGCTTATTCCGAAAATTTTGAAGAGGAAGGTGTTTACATTACAGAGAACCTTGCTCTCGGCGGGTCTGAGATAACGGATTTCAAGCTGGTTATACTTACTGACAAAGAACTCTTTAATAAAAAATCAAAAGACATTACTGCTCAGAAAAAGAGTTATTACAAGGAAAAAGCAGAATATATTGAATCAATAAATGATATAAAAGAAGGTGAATATGTTGTTCACAGCGTGCACGGTGTTGGCCTATACAAGGGTTTGTCCAAACAGGAAATCGACGGGCAGCTGAAAGACTATTTAACAATAGAATACGCAGCCGGCGACAAGCTGCATATGCCGGCGGAGCAGATTAATCTTCTTGTCCGCTTCCGAGGTTCCGGGCAGGCGCATCCAAAGCTTTCACGGATGGGCGGCAATGACTGGAATATTACCAAAACACGTGCTAAAAAGGCTATTGAAGATATTGCAAAGGATTTACTAAGACTTTATGCAAAGCGGGAAGTCTCGGAGGGTATTGCATTTGAACCCGATACTGTATGGCAGTATGAGATGGAGGATGCCTTTGAGTTTACTGAAACGCCTGATCAGATGAAAGCTATTCAGGCGACAAAAGCTGATATGGAACAGCAAAAACCAATGGACAGGCTGATATGTGCGGATGTCGGCTTTGGTAAAACAGAAGTGGCAATAAGGGCAATTTTTAAAGCGGTAATGTCCGGCAAGCAGGCCGCATTGATTGTTCCGACGACAATACTTGCACTGCAGCATTATCAAACAATATCAGAGCGCTTCAAGCCTTTTCCGGTAAAAGTTGAATTGCTTTCAAGATTCAGGTCTGCAAAAGACCAGAAAAAAACAATAAAAAAATTGCTGACAGGTGAATGCGATGTGGTAATAGGCACTCACAGGCTCCTGCAAAATGATATACAGTTTAAGGATTTAGGGCTGCTTGTTATAGATGAAGAGCACAGGTTTGGTGTAAAACATAAAGAAAAACTGAAAATGATGAGAAAAAATATAGATATTCTCAGCATGTCAGCTACTCCTATACCCAGAACACTTTATATGTCGCTTTCTGGAATAAAGGATATGAGTGTAATGAACACTGCTCCGATGAACAGGCTTCCGATAAAAACTTTTGTCGGTGCGTATAATGATACAATCGTTAAAAATGCAATAAATCATGAGCTGGAGCGGGACGGACAGGTATTCTTCCTGTATAACAGGGTCGAAACCATATATGAATTCGGTGCAGAACTGCAAAAGACAGTGCCTAACGCAAGAATAGCAGTCGCTCATGGCCAGATGGACGAAAAAGCTTTAGAAAATATTATGCTTGAATATGCGGAGCATAAGTATGATATTCTGCTTTGTACTACAATTATTGAATCCGGGCTTGATATACCTAATGCAAACACAATGATTATATATGATGCCGACAGATTCGGGCTTGCCCAGCTGTATCAACTGAGAGGCAGAGTCGGACGTTCCGACAGGCAGGCGTATTGCTATTGTTTCTACAAACAGCAAAAAACATTGACTCCTGAGGCTGTAGAAAGATTGAAGGCTATTAAAGAATTTTCAACTCTCGGGGGCGGCTATCAGGTGGCTCTTCGTGATATAGAAATCAGAGGTGTGGGAAATATTCTCGGCACGAAACAGCACGGACACATGGCTAATATAGGTTTTGATACTTATTGTCAGCTTTTGGAAGAAACTATAAATGAACTTAATAATACTGAAACGCAAAAAATTGTGCATACAATTGTTGATATTAATGTAACAGCTTATATCCCCGATGAGTGGGTCGGGTCAAAAGAGCAAAAAATGATTGAGTATAAACGGCTTGCTGATGTGAAAAGTATTCAGGAGCTTGAGTTAATACATGAGGAATGGAAAGACAGATTTTCAAAGATTCCTGAATCAGTAGAAAATCTTATCAAGCTTGTTCATCTGAGGCTGGCGGCTTCGTCTGCAAAAATTTCCGTAATAAGAGAGACTCCTGATAATATTAGAATCTATATGCCTTATAATAAAGCGGAGTGGAATATAATTGCTTCACATTTGGACAAAAATATTACAAAATATATAAAGTATACTATTGCTCCTAAGGCTTGCCAGGAAGGTAATTCGATATTACTTTTTAATAATTCGGTGCTTAGTTTTAAAGAAGTATTTAACATATTGAATGATTTATTCTATTATATAAATAAAATAAGCTATGAGTATCAAATAAATAATAATCAAATTAAATAGAAAGAGGAGTTTAATGAAAAAATTAAAGCTATTGGCCACTACACTAACAGCTACAGTGATTTTAAGCGGTTGTCTGTTAAATAATGATGCTATTATTACAATTAATAACGATAAAATAACAAAAGCTCAATATGAAAAGGCTTTTGAGGCTGCCGCCGGAAATTCAATGTTTTCTCAGATGGGAATTGATTTTAAAAAAGAGCCTGACAGTTTTATGTACCTTATTCTTAAAGAGCGTGTAATCAATGAATTGACTATTAAAACTTTGCTCGATCAAGAAGTTAAGAAAAGACATATTAAAGTAACAAACGATGACGTTAATAATGAAATAAAATCTATTATTGATAAAATCGGTTCAAAAGAAAAATTCAATGAAATTTTAAAACAAAACGGCGTATCAAATGCCCAGCTTAAAAAAGATTTGACTGATGAAATCAAAGTCAGAAAGTTGGTGGATAGTCTTTCTGTAGTGGCTATCAGCGATACTGATGCTAAAAAATTCTATGATTCAAATAAAGATAAGTTCCGGTATCCTGATACAGTCAGAGCTTCGCACATATTAATCAGCGCAAATCCTGAAGAACTCAAAGCAACACTCAGCGCTTCCGAGGAGGGTAAAAAATTAACTCAGGATGAGATTACTAAAAAAGTAGACGAGCAAATGGCAGCTCAAAAAACTAAAGCTGAAAAGCTGCTTGCCGAAATTAAAAAAGATAAATCACAATTTGCTAAAATAGCAAAAGAAAATTCTGATGATACAATAAGCGCCAAAGAAGGCGGAGATTTAGGATATTTCGGTGCTGAAGAAATGGTAAGCCCTTTTTCAAAAGCTGCATTTTCGATGAAACCTAACACAATTAGCGAAATTGTTCAAACTCCGTACGGTTACCACATTATAATGGTTACTGACAGAAAAAAAGCGGGTGTTGAGCCGTTTGATAAAGTGAAGAGTGAAATCAAGCTGTATCTTGAAAATCAGGAAAAAGTAAAAGTTCTTCAGCAATTTGTTGAAACTTTGAAAAAGAATGCTAAAATAGTCTATAATGATCCTTCTTTCAGTCCTGAAGAAATTCAGAAAAAAGTGAAAGAACATACAAAAAACAATCCTGCATTGATGGACTCTCAAAAATCGGCAAAAGAATAAAAATATGAACAAAGCCTTAAAAAACACACTGTTTACTTCAATTGAGAAGTTTCAGGACGCAAAAATTCTGGTAATAGGTGATATTATTCTTGATGAATACCTTTGGGGAAAAGCCAACAGGCTTTCTCCCGAGGCGCCTGTGCCGATATTGGAGGTGAAAAACAAAACTTATCTGCCCGGAGGAGCTGCCAATGTTGCTAATAATATTGCTTCTTTAGGTGCAAAAGTTTATCTGTGCGGTGTTATTGGCTCTGATATGTACAGCGGTCTGCTTTTAAATCTTTTGAAAAAAAATAAAATAGATTACAAATTTGTTATAACAGATGAAACAAGGCCGACTACGGTTAAAACCCGTTTGATTGCTCAGAATAACAAACATCTTGCAAGGATTGATATTGAAGTTGATTCATCTGTTGAAAAAGAGCTGTCAAAAAAAATATTTAACTGCCTTGAAAGTATTATTGATGAATTGGATTTAATTATTTTGTCAGATTACATAAAAGGTGTTTTGTCGGAAGAGTTGATAAAGGATATAGTAAAACTCGCAAATCGTCATGATAAGATGATTTTGATGGATCCAAAGGGACAGGATTTTTCTAAGTACTCCGGTGTTGACATTCTTGTTCCTAATATGAATGAGGCATTGATTGCAACAAAATCTTCTCCTGAAAAACCGCTTAAGGAGATTGCAGCTGAACTCAGAAAGGTTTGTCTTGCCGACAAGGTAATTATTACTCTTTCAAATGAGGGCGTATATTATTTTGACGGTATTGATGAAATTAGCCTGAAATCGTATTCTACTGATGTTTATGATGCAACGGGCGCAGGTGATACTTTTGTCGCTACATTGGGGCTGGGGCTGGCTGTGTCGGATTTTGACTACAAACAGGCATTGATGCTGGCGAATTATGCTGCTGCGCTGGCGGTCAGAAAAGTCGGTACTTTTGCTATAAAGCCGGCACAATTAAAAGAAACTATTAAAATTGCATATAATAATTCCGGAGCGAACATTGGGTAAAGTTGTAAAAAGAGAAGATATTCCTGTATTATTGAAACAGCTTCGTGCTGAGAATAAAACGATTGTGACCACTAACGGGTGCTTTGATATTCTGCATGTCGGGCATGTGCGTTATCTTCAAAAGACAAAAACATTTGCGGATGTTTTGGTTGTATGTTTGAATTCTGATGTTTCTGTCAAAAAAATTAAAGGGCCGGACAGACCGGTTAACAATGAAAATGACAGGGCTGAAATTTTATGTGCGCTTTCATGTGTGGATTATGTTGTGCTTTTTGATGAATCATCGCCGGAAAATCTTCTGTGCGAAATAAAACCTGATGTGCATACAAAAGGAGCTGATTATACCATTGAAACTCTGCCTGAAGCAAAAGCTATTATGGCAGCCGGCGGACGTATTGAATTCATAAGTTTCGTTGAAGGTAAATCCACTACTTCTATCATTGAAAAAATGAGAAAATAGGTTTTATTTTTTTGTTAATTTTGTGCAAGACAGCTCAGTGCTTCTTTTAAGATTTCTTCTGAGGAGTTTGATTTTGCAGTTGAGGCGGCTGCTAATTTCAGGGCTTTTTTAGTTTCTTCTGCGGAATAGCCAAGTGAATATAAAACAGCCTGTAC
>CASDVD010000051.1 GCA_949284155.1 uncultured bacterium
AAAACCTCCCAGTGTACCAATGGCAAGAATGCCTTTTTCATTTCCTGCCGGTTCATTTCCGTTTGTCATATGCTGTCTCCTTTATTAATTCCACACTTTAATTATACCTTTTTTTACATTTTTTAGCTTTTTTTAATTAAAAAGTAAAAAATGAACATTTTTATTTTTTATTCGTTATAGTAAATGTAAGGATTAAATGATATGAAAAATAAAAATTGCAACGGATATGAAAGTATGTATACTTTCTTAAATGAAGAAGACTTTCAAGAGCATTTAAAAACATGTGATGCTTGCAGAGCGGAACATGAAAGAATGCAAAGAGTCTCTGCTCTTATACAAGAAGCAAAGCCATATATTTTAAGAACTCAGCGTAAACGCTCCATTGCTTTGAAAGCAGCATGTGCAAGTTTTGTTGTGTTCTGTTCAATGGCTTGTTTTCAGTTGTTTATGACTACGGGATTGTATGATGAAGTTGTTTATAACAACTCTCCTACAATTGAAGAGATGGGGCTGCCGGTTGATGAATACGGCTTTTTAATGATTAATTAAAGAGATGTTAATGGATATAAAAGAAATAATTAACGGGAATTACGTTAAAAATATAATAAAAAGGATTACAAATGAATATAATGAAGATCTCGAGCAGGAGGTCTATTTAAAGGTCTGGAAAAATTCAGACAAATATAAAGAACAAGGTAATTTCAAAGCATGGGTCGGTATGATAAGTGCGAATGTGTCAAAGGACTATCTCAAGTCCTCACGCAAAAAAATTTCAGATATGACGGTGGCTGATGAAGATGCACTGCTGTTCGTGGCCGACAAGAAAGCTACTCCTGAATTAAATATTTTACAAAAAGAAAGGCAAAAGAAAATAGCAGATGCGATTTCTAAGCTAAAACCAAAATTTAAAGAAATAATAATTTTGTACGAAATAGAAAACTATTCATATGAAGAAATTTCAAAAAAACTTAAATGTCCTATAGGTACAGTCAAATCACGACTATATAACGCAAAAAAAGAGCTCGCACAAATGCTCTGTGAGCTTCTGTAGAAAGGAAAATGATATGAAAAAATCGCTAATCTTGGCAGGAATTTTTACTTTTCTGCTTACTTCGTCAATGAGTATTGCAACTGCAGCTGATAATACGGCTTCTGTTAAACCTCGTTGTAACTGCGCTGAAAATTGTAAATCAAAAATGAAACGTCCGCCCCATAAAGGCCCGAATCTGGAAGAACGATTAAAACTAACTGAAGAACAAAAAGTGAAAGCCAAAGAAATAAGAATGCAGGGACATGAAAAAATTAAACCTGTTTTTGAACAAATTAAGGCTAAAAAACAAGAGATAAAAACAATCAAAATGTCAAAGATTGCTCCCGCCGAACAGCAAAAGAAAATTGCAGCATTGAAATCTGATATCAAAAAATTAAAAACTGAAGCCAGAAAAATCCGTCAGGAAAATATGAAAGAATTTGAAGCAATCCTGACACCTGAGCAAAAAGCTGAATTTGAAAAAATAAAACAAGAAGGCAGAGCAAATTTTAAAAAACATCACAAAAAATACCGCAAACAATATAAACATAATACTCAAAAAATGTCCGAACCAACACCCCAAAAATAATAAACATCGCTATAGAGCCTCTTTTTGAGGCTCTTTTTTTTATTTCCTTATACTATTTTCTTTGTTTTTCTGTTATAATGTAACACTGCAAAGAAAGAATTAAGCCGATGACTTTAAATATTAAAAAGAACAATATTGATGAATTATTTTTAAATTTGACTGAAAATCCGGTCGGTCTTGAAAATAAAGATTTCAGACTACAGCTCAGTACTATATATCAATTGTTTGAAGATGAGTTTGAAAATGTTTTTTTAGCCCAGAATACTCCATTGAGAAATACAAATTTTTATTTAATGGAAAACGGAAACTTTTTTGTTACGCCAACCAATAATTTTGAATTTTATCTGAAATCTAAAGGCTCTCTTTACAGATTCCGTTCTGATATTATGGAAATTAACGGAAGAGATGAAATTGGGTATAAAGTCGGGCAGGATATAATCTGGGACTATTTTTCAAGTTTTAATCAAATTTTGAACTTTGAAAGCGGTTCTGAAAGTTTTAACTATCTAAATAAGTTTACTCAGACAATTTTGAAAATCATAGAAAAATTGCATTTTATTCCTGTTGTGAAATATACTGACAATATTTTTGAAATTCGCTATGAAATATTTAAAAATAACAAAGATGTGTTATCAGCTCTCTCGGAAATAAGAAAATCATGCCCGGACGGCTTTATTTTGAATGAAGCTGCATATAATACGGATAAGTTAATTGAAAAGTATTTGAATTATATTATCTTTAAATTTTTGGGATTAAAAACAGGAAAATTTAAAGACGCAAAAGCTGCGGTTTATTTTATTAAAGAAGCTCACAGCAAAAGATTTGTCCGGGGTCTGGATTATGCTCTGGCTATTTCTGAATGGCTGGATGAAATCTATATCGGCAAATATGATATTCTTCCGGAATTTAATATCGTTAAAGAAGATGAAGATGCTTATCTTTTAAAAATATTAATTAAAAATAAAAAGACCGGCGAAACTCACTCTATGGAGTCTATATTTGCTGAAACAGAGTCTTTTGACGGTTATACAAATCAGGAAATAGCTACTCTTACGGAAAAACAGCTCGCTTATATAGCAAGATACTATCCTGAAATTGAGGATATATATGAAGAGGGCAATGCTTTCTCTATTAAACTTAATTTAAACGAAGTTTATAAAATAATTGCGCAGATATCGTATTATCTGCAAAAAGCCGGAATTGAGGTTATTCTGCCTGAAGGAATTGACCATATTATTACTCCGAGAGCATCTATCAATGCCAGAGTTAAAGCAGCCAGAATGTCGGAATTGAGAGATATTTTGACTTCTAATGGTGCATCTTCTGCAGTTTTAAATGATTTGTTTGAATTTTCTTATACTATTGCGATAGGTGATGAAAAATTGTCTGTAGAAGAATACGAAGCATTGACTAAAGATGCACAAGGGCTTATTCAGTATAAGGATAAATATGTTCTTATTGATAGGACGGAAAATCTCAAGTTAATTGAAAAAGTTAAAAATCCGAAAATTACCGATAAGAATAAAATGGATATTCTTCATGCCGCATTGTCTTCTCAAATTGATGATTATGAATTTGACTATGATGAAGCTTTTGCTAATATACTCAAAGATTTGACAAAAACAGAAGATGTTCCGCCTCCTGAAAAATTGATAGGTGTTTTACGTCCTTATCAGGAAAGAGGGTTTAAATGGCTCTATACTAATATTAAAAAAGGTTTTGGCTGCTGTATGGCTGACGATATGGGGCTTGGTAAAACAATTCAGGTTATTAGCTATATCCTTAAAATGAAAGAAACAAATCAGTTGAAAAACCCTGCTCTTGTTGTTTGTCCGACAACTCTTTTGGGAAATTGGGTAAAAGAAATCAGTAATTTTGCTCCTGATTTGAAAACTTCAATTTATCATGGAATAGAACGGGAGCTTGATACAAAAGCTGATGTTATTATTACCACATATGCTATTTTAAGGATTGATATTGAAAAAGTTAAAAAACAAAAATGGTCAATGCTTATAATAGACGAAGCTCAAAATATTAAAAATCCTGATACTTCGCAGACTCAGGCAGTAAAAATGATTAAATCCGATGTTAAGATAGCCATGACGGGTACTCCAGTCGAAAATAAGCTTACTGAACTTTGGAGTATTTTTGATTTTATAAACAGAGGGTATCTTGGCTCAATTCGTGATTTTCAGAAAAGTTATGCAATCCCGATTGAAAAATTTAAGCAAACATCACGTGCTGAAAAACTCAGACTGGCAATTTCTCCATTTATATTACGGCGTTTAAAAACAGACAAGTCTATTATTTCTGATTTGCCGGAAAAAGTCGTTCTTAATGAATATTGCTATTTAAGTAAAGTCCAGGCGGCATTGTACCAGAGTGTACTGGATAATTTAATGAGCGATATCTCAAAATTGAGCGGTATTAATCGTAGAGGTATGATTTTTAAATTAATCACGGCTCTGAAACAAATTTGCAACCATCCGTATCAGTATCTGAAAAGCGGCGATATGTCAAAGGAATTGTCAGGAAAAAGTGAACAGTTGATTTCTATTACAAAAAATATTCTGGAAAATAATGAAAAAACTCTTATTTTCACCCAATATAAAGAAATGGGAAATATACTTTGTTCTATCTTAAATGATGAACTCGGTGTAAATCCTCTGTTTTTCCATGGTTCGTTGAATAGAAATCAAAGAGAAGAGTTAATTAAGGATTTTCAGCAAAATAATGATTCAAATGTAATGATTCTTTCATTGAAGGCCGGTGGTACGGGGCTAAACCTCACTGCGGCAACGAATGTTATACATTATGACTTATGGTGGAATCCTGCTGTTGAAGAACAGGCTACGGACCGGACTTATCGTATCGGTCAGGATAAAAATGTTATGGTTCATAGATTTATTACTCTCGGTACATTTGAGGAAAAAATCGATGAAATGATTAATAATAAAAAAGATTTAGCAAATGTTGCCGTATTTGAGGGTGAAAAAATAATCACTGAGCTTAGTGATGAAGAAATCTATAAAATCTTTTCTCTTGGAGCATAATCGAACTATTGAGCTGACTCTACTTCTCTCAGTACTTCATATGGGTCTACAGGCTGAATTGGAGTTGACGCCGGAGGCAATTCTTCATCTGAATTAACGGGACGTACTGCTGTAGGCGGTTTTGTTGAATTAGCAGGAACGATATTGGTTTCTGTAGTAGTTTCTTTTTGAATGCTTTCCGGTGTTTGCAGATTGTTCTGTTCGTTGACCGGCGTAATTTCTTCCGGTGAAATGTCTGTTTCGTCACCGGCATTTTGTGTTTCAGCAGTATTATTTTCTTTAGCCTCCTCTTCATCTTCTTCATCTGGTTCATCTTTGAGTTTAAATTTTAAAATGAACATTTCATCTTTTTTTATTGATACATCTTTGCCTTCTTCAATGTATGAGAAAAATGAATCTTTATAGATTTGTTTTGCTCCTGATTTTAACCTGTTATTATCAGGATTTTTTATAAAACCTTTTGTAAATGAGATTGCTTCACTAAATCCCGGGATTTTAAATATCATGCTGCCGGCAGTTGATACGGCTGATGTTGCCAGTTCAGCTTTATTTAACTCTTTATAGGGTGCATATTTAGCGGTTAATCCGCTTTCAGTTAATTCTTTTTTTTGACCGTTATATGAATAATAAATAGGTTTAAATTTAAATGATGCGTTAAGTTTACCCCGTTTGGGCTGTTTTACGTCAAATATTTCTCCCTTTATAATAGTACCCTCAGGAAATAATAAACCGTTTTTAAATTCAACCGGTTCAAGAGTCATGACTTTCAATGTTTCAGCCGGCTGTACAGTGGTAAATTCCTGCATTGCTGAAACCTTAACAGAAACAGCAAAGGCCGGTGTCGTAATAAAAAACAATATAAATAAGAGTGTTAATATTCTTTTTTTCATACTTTCTCCAATCTATGGAAATATTATATATGTTTTTTTCTTTCAAGCAAATAAAAAAATAGCTATTGAAAAATAAAATTTAGCAAATTATAATTAGTATACAAACATGGACGATGCAATTGGGATCGTAGCTCAGTTGGTTAGAGTGCCTGCCTGTCACGCAGGAGGTCGCGAGTTCGAGCCTCGTCGGTCCCGCCATTTACAAATTGACCCTTTTTAGGGTCTTTTTTGTTAGCAAAATCAATACTTTCAGGTGGTTCGATAGTTGAATTTTGGTGTTCGCTTTCTTTGGCTAATCTAAACAAGGTGTCAAATGCTGAATGTAGCTCTACATCGAAGTTTTCGTCATAATATGATGAGTTCGATAGTACAGTTTGAGCGATAAATCGCTTATCTTCTACTGTTCCATTAATGAACATGTTATGTGCATTTTGTGCAAACTTTAATAACTTCTCACAAGTATCATACTATTGCTGTATTACATAGATTTGTTGTCCATTTCGACAAGTTTATAAAGATATTTAGCTAATTGTCTTTTGTTATCTTCATCAGTAGTTTTAAGCGAAGGTGCATGTACTGTTACTTTAATTTTATCTACAGTGAATGTTATATCTGCATTGTTCGTTTGCTTTGTCAATACCTTATTCCGCCATTTAAATTAAGAGCCTTTTTGAGGCTCTTTTTTGTTGTTCTGTTTCTATTTTTTGGGGTGGGGGAGCTTTAAGAAGTCCGTATAGAATTAACTTTTTATGGGTATAGAATAGAAACTCAAACCTTTAAACTTCATTATAATATGATATTTAACTAACAAAAAAATTTTTGTTGACATGTTCTATAAATATACAAAAGTATGAGAAGAAAAATATGAATATTCAACCAATAAATGTTTTTAATCACTACCGTACACAAAATAGCTTAACTAAAAATTCAAAAAATGCTCGTAGGCCTACAAACACAAATATAAACAGCGGATTAGCACTAAGCCCATACACTGATTATAATATCAGCTTTAAGGCCAGACTTAACAGAACGCCGGAAAACTTCTATGCTCAGAAGTTCAATATAGACAACATGCCTGTTACAGTAAAAAAATATCTTTTTGAAGATTTTGAAGAACGCCGTCATATGCCGCCTTCTCAATTGCAAAGGCAGGCTTTTGAATATCTTCAAATTGCGGATAACGTTCAGGATATAAAAGACATGTACCCTGATGAACCTTTATTTGCTCATCTCAAAGAGATAAGCGACATAAAACCGAATCAAGGCCCGCTGCTGCTTTTAAAGTGGGATGCTCAAACATATCAAACGCCTATTTTTAAGGATAAACAAAATAAATCTCTAAGCGCATACCTGTTAAAAAAAGTTTATCTTGAGGGTAAAACAATCGAAGAACTCAACAAAGATTTTGACAATGATGCAACCGATGCAATAAAAAAGGAGCTCGGTGTAAAAGATAAACAGTATTTTTCTTATACAAATATACATACTCTCGGTATAAGGTATCCTAAACTTCCTTATTACAATTCATTCCTTGCAACAAGAAACGACAAAGAATATGTTCCTCTGGTTCGCAAGAGTGCTGTTCCCGTTTCTCAAGAAACAAAAGAAAAACTTTCTGCCTCAATGACAAAATGGTGGGCCGGGTTAAATGAAATGGAAAGAGCTGAGCAAATCAAGAAAATGCTTAATGGCAAAGATATGTCAAATTCGATATTTTCTAAATATCAGGGGCAGATAATGACAATAGCCGCAGCTCAAATGGGATTCAGCGAGAAATTATCGGATATCTTTGCTGAAAAATACTCTGACGAGCAGTTTGCAATTGATTTTCCTGTTTATTCGGAACAACAAAGAGAAATTATGCTTGAATTCTGGAACAAAGACCTTGATTTCCGTAAAAAATACTCAGAAGCTCTTCAGTCAGCAATCTCTGATTTTGAAGCTGCATACTTCAGCGATGATAAAACATTGTTGGAAAATCTGCTTAACAAAGCACTTGACTTGAAAGCAACTGTCTTAATTAAAGCTAAAGAAAAGCAGCAATATAAGCGCAAAATGCAAAAAACTGCTCAGCCGGTTCAACCACCCCAAAAAACTGCGCCGCCGGTAAAAGAGAATGCCGTGCAGGGGTTAGATTTAAGTTCTTCCAATACAGTTAACAAATTGTATCGGAGGTTGGAATTTGACGGAATGAAACTGTTTCCTGACGCTTTTAAATATGCGTTTATTGAATTCATAATGAAAAAGACAGATCAACAAACACGAAAAGAAGTAGTTGCACTTTCTCTGGGGGATGCGCACAAACTCCTGAGCAGTGATGAAAGTGAATTAAAAGCAATACTGAATAAATTAGTTGATAAAAGAGAAGAATTAAATACGCTGTTTAATAGTACTTATCCTTTGACAGCAAAAACAAATGACCTCGTATTCAACAAGCTTTTATATGACTTAACAAATGACCCTCTTGTATTTAAGTTTGAAAGAGGGGATGCAATGCATTATGTAAAAGAGCATAATCTTGAAGCAGATGTCTTAAAAAATCATGTGCGATTGAATGCTGACATGAAAAAATATCAAACCACCTGCTCTGCAAAAGAGTTAGACAATTTCTGCCATGTGGATTTTGATACGAATTTGATTATATGCATTAACCAGGGATTTAAATATTATCCGGAATATAGTGAATACTTGCGTAAAATTGCGTATGTTCTTGATTTAAACCATCAAGACCCTAATACATACAAGGTATTCTTAAAAAATTATAATGCCGCAATAAAAACTTACAACAATAAAAAAATTGATAAAAACGCAAAAGATGTAATAATGGAACACATTATCGTAGATTACATATACTGGCTTGTCAACCGAGGCACAAATTCTCTGGTTAATTATATTTCAGGTAAAAAAACTGCCGATAAAAGTGTTAACAGGTTTGACAAAAGCTATAATCCGGATTGGTCGTCGGAATCTTCTCTCAAAGAAGGATTTATGCATTATCTCCATCAGCATGAAACAAAGTACTGGCCGGAAGATATTGAAGATGAATTTTTAAACTATTCAACCGAGTATAAATACATAAATAAAGATGTACTTACATTTTTCTTTGCAGCAAAATTTGATAAATACAACCCCATATTGCAGAAATTAAGCGAAAAAGAAAAAAAAGTTGCCGCAGAAGTTGTAAAATCGTTAAATTCAATGCTGCATGCGGATTTTGAAAAGAAATCTCCTCAAAAGTTCAATGCTGTCACTGCTGCAATAAAACAAGTTCTTTTTAATCTGACTCGAGATCCTTCGGTCTTTAACCGGGCTGCATCGGAAATTCCTCATTTTATTAAGTCAAAACATATGGAAAAAAGATTGCTCGGTCAAAAACAGGAAATATCCTGTCTGTATGACCGGTATTTAGAACCGCTTACGCCTGAAATACTTGAAAACTTTAACGCAGAAGTGTTCTTACCAAAGCTGCAGGAAATCTTAGAAGAAAATCCTAAATATACAACCGTATCAAATATTCAAGATTTTAAGAAGGTGGAGGAGTACGTTGTAATGTCACTTGAAGAAAGCGATGAACAGACAACAGGTCTTCTTAAAAAATATCTTAAAGATAAAAGCGCATTTATCAGTCTGTTGAACGATGATTCAATATCCGATGATGCAAAAGACAGATTGCTCGAAAGACTTGTAATCGATTTTGAACATTCCATATCAAAAGTGATTGACAAAAACTTTTATATAGTCAGCTGAGTTTTTCGTAAATGAACAGTTGGTTTGATGAAAAGAAACAAGGATAAAGACTATTCCAAATCTAAGTCTTTAACAGCAATACAATGTCCGAATATAGTCCTGTTGTTTTAAATTTTATTATATATATCTTAAAACTTCCGGCTTTTAGAAATTGTCGCAATACTCCACAGTTAAAAGAGACTGAAACAAGTTCCGCTACTGTCCGGGATAAAGTTGTATAAAAAACTTTTAAATGTACAGTAATGTAATAGATTCCTAACAGCTCTGTTGCAGCACGAGTTTCGGATCCTGCCATAGAATTACCTGCTGAATTTGTTGCTGAGCTATATGCCAAAACTCTAGAAGGTGCTAAATTTGACAACGATGTTTTAAATTTATATGCCAAGTATGGTGGATATTCTATATCATAAATAAAAATTTTTCCAACCCGGAAATTCCCACACAAAGCCAACTTTACCAAAATAATCTATCTATCCGTACAAATCAAACTGGACAAAAAACTACATACATACAACAAAAGAGGGTGTAAACCCTCTTGTCTTAAAGTTTTGGGTGCGGTGGGATTCGAACCCACGACCAATTGATTAAGAGTCAACTGCGCTACCACTGCGCCACACACCCATAATTTTATAAAAATTGAATCAACTGTATTTTTATTATAGCACTAATCATTAATTGTCAATAAATTCAGTATTTTTAACAAAAATATCTATCTTATCGGATGATATGATGTTATAATTAATTATATACATATAATATTAAGGAATAACGGATATGAAAAAAGCATTTTCACTTCTTGAAATACTAATTGTTACTGTAATAGTCGGGATTATAGCGGTAACTATGATTACTACTGTCAGACCGAGAGATTTAGAAGTAGGTCATTTATACATTAGTGCATATACATTCTTAAAAGATGCATCGGATAATATTTTTCTCGATGCGCAGAGTATAACACACGATCACAAAACAGAAGTAGACTTAAATTCACAAACTTTTTGCAATTCACTAACGGACTATATAAATACAACAGTTGCACCTACTTGCGGAAATGCGGGAACCATCGGATTTGCTGCAGGAACTTTTTCTCCTGATTGGAAACCTTCTTTAATTGCATCCAATACAATGAAAATTTATGTAACTTCTCCGGGAACAATTAATGGAGAAAAATATTTAAAAATATGGGTTGACTTGAACGGTGACAGAAAACCGAATACCTCTACCTGGACTGAAGGTTCTCCTGCTGATGTTGTTGCTTTTGCTGTAGATTCACAGGCAAATCTTATAATTCTCGGTGCACCTTTATTTGATACCAGATATGTTTGGGGAAGAATCCACTATACAACTAATGAGAACGGAAAGGGCGTTTACTCTAAAAAATTACCATTTTATCAAGCTCAATATAGAGCATTTTTAGGGCAACAAACTGATGACTACTTAAGCAAAAATCTCAATGATTATATGAGCGGCGATTTAAAGGCTCCGGCAAATAAAATACCTGCACCTACAATTACCAGCTATGATTCTGAAATGTGTCAAAATGTAGTTGGCGGTGTAAGTAATTCAACTTATTCATCGTGTACTGTTCAGGTTCTAAATTAATTTGTTAACCGGTTAGCGAACCGGAGTCTGCCAATACAATCTAATTTTAAAATTTTACAAAATTGCCGGTGATAAAAAGTCGCCGGCAATTTGTATTATTTGCAAATTGCCTTTATAACAGGATTTGAAACTGAAATTTATCACAACAAAGGGAAAAGACGAGAAAATTGATTATTAATGTGTTTTTATAATCTTTCCGATTCACTGCTTTTTGTGGTCTTTATCAATATGAATACTTAATTCTGCACAGTACTTATACGCTTCACGTTCGTTGAGGTCTCCGGCATAAATGTAGCCGGCTATTTTATCGTCAATTAGTGCAACGTAATAAGGATATTTCTCCAGTGTTCTTTTAACCCTGTTTTTAAATTCATCAATTGGAGGCAGGCTGTATTCAAAAGAAATTGCGGTATTAACAACATAATAGTAATTAATCATCAGTTTAAGAAAAAATGGTTTGATAAATTGAAAAATAAAATTTAATCTGCCGCAAAAGGTGAATTTTAAAGACTATGCGACCGGAAATAAGCAAAAAATCGAATGCAGGGCGTTGAATATTTAGCTAAAATATTTTTTTAAATATTTACCTGTGATGCTGTCAGGATTCATTGATATCTCTTCCGGTGTTCCCAAAGCAACAATTCTGCCGCCCTCGTTACCGCCTTTGGGCCCCATATCAATAATATAATCGGCATTGCTTATCACATCAAGATCATGTTCAATAACAATAACTGTTGCATTGTTCTCTATAAGCCTTTGGAAGACACTTAATAATGCTTGTACATCAAGAGGGTGCAGGCCGATTGTCGGCTCATCAAAAATAAAAACGGAATCTTCCTGTTTTCGTCCCATTTCAGATGCTAATTTCAAACGCTGTGCTTCTCCGCCTGAGAGACTGGGGGTTGCTTCTCCAAGTGTGAGATAGCCCAGGCCGAGGTCTTTTAAGACCTGAAGTCGTTGTCTGACAATATTCAAATCTTTACAAGCAATGAGTGCATGATTTATATCCATAGCCATGAGTTGAGGCAAAGAATATGATTTCAGGTCTTTTGATATATATTTGATTTCGCCTGTGCATCTTGCGTAGCGGGAGCCTCTGCAGTCCGGACAAGGAACTTCTACATCCGGTAAGAATTGTACGTCCAGACTGATGCTTCCGGTGCCGTCACAGGTAGGGCATCTGAGCTTCCCTGTATTATAAGAAAAATCACCTGCGTTGTAATTTAGTTCTTTGGCTTTTGTCGTTTTAGAAAAAATTTTTCTGAGTTCATCATGCACATTTGCATAAGTAGCGACTGTTGAGCGTACATTTATTCCTATGGGTGTTGCATCTATAAGCTTTACTTGCTTAATGCCGTCTGCATTTATGTTTTTTATGTGAGCAGGGAGTTTCTTTTTTGCGATTTTATTTTGCAGCGCAGGCATGAGGCTTTCCAAAATTAATGTTGTCTTTCCTGAACCGGAAACTCCGGTTACAACTGTCAGTCTTCCTTTAGGAATACTGACATTAAGAGGTTTTACTGTGTGTATATCAGTTGTGGAAAGTGAAATTTCTCCTTTGTTGAATATTTCTGTATTTTTTATTCTTGGTCGTACAAGTGTTTTGGTTTTTCCTGATAAGAACGGGCCGATTTTTGAAATCGGATTTTTTACAATTTCAGGTATTGTCCCCTGACTAATAACTGTACCGCCGTCAGCTCCGGATTCTGGCCCCATTTCTATAATCCAATCTGATTCAGATAAAACTTGGATATCATGATCAACCAGTACGACCGAGTTCCCGTCTTCAACTAAATCATGCATTACAGTATTTAAGCCTGATATATTTGACGGGTGCAGGCCAATAGACGGTTCATCAAGGACATAAAGAACGCCTGTTGTACGATTTCTGACTGAACGAGCAAGCTGCATTCTTTGTCTTTCTCCTGTAGACAATGTTGAAGCAGCACGATCCAGTGCAAGATAACCAAGACCTAAATCTATTAATCGTTTTGCGCATAACCGGAATGATTCGCAGATTGATTCCGCCATAGGTTTCATTTCTTCAGGAAGTGAAGACGGTACACTATTGACCCATTCTATCAATTCAGATAATGTCATTCTGCAAGCTTCATCAAGAGATATCCCCAGAATCTTTGGAGCTCTCGCCTTTTCTGATAATCTTGAACCGTGGCATTCAGGACAAATATCTTCCTTTAAAAATTTTTCAACACGCTTCATCCCCTTTTCGTCTTTTACTTTTGCAAGTGCATTTTCAACTGTATACACAGCATTGTAATAAGTAAAATCTATCTCTCCTGCCTGATTTGTTGTTTTAGACTTGTAAAAAATATGTTTTTTAATAGCGGGGCCATGAAACACAATGTCTCTTTCTTCTTCAGTGAGTTTGTAAAAAGGAATATTTGTGCGAACGCCCATTGCTCGGCAAACATCTGTCATCAAAGACCACATAAGAGATTTCCAAGGAAGAACTGCACCTTCATCAATACTAAGTGATTCATCAGGAACGAGAGTTGTTTCATCAACTGTACGTATGGTTCCGATACCTCCGCAGCGATGGCAGGCGCCCTGACTGTTAAAGGCAAGCTCTTCCGCTCCGGGAGCATAAAAATGTTCATTACATTCGGGGCAAACCAGTTCTTTGCCGGCAGCGACCAGAAGAGTCGGTTCAAGGTAGTGCCCGTTTGGACAACGATGACTGGCAAGACGTGAATACATAAGTCTCAAGCTGTTAAGCAGTTCACTGCCCGTTCCGAAGGTGCTTCTTATACCCGGAACACCGGGACGTTGATGTAGAGCAAGAGCAGCCGGCACGTATAAAATTTCATCAACCTGTGCTTTTGCTGCCTGCGTCATTCTTCGTCGTGTATATGTTGAAAGTGCTTCAAGATACCTCCTTGAACCTTCTGCATACAATACACCAAGAGCGAGAGAAGATTTCCCCGAACCTGAAATTCCGGCAATTCCTACAATTTTATTAAGAGGAATGTCGACATTGATATTTTTTAAATTGTGTACGTTTGCACCCCGAATGAGAATTTTATCTGGTTGTGATTCTTTCATTTTAACGAACCTGCTCGTTTTTATTTCACCATGATAAATTAAATAATTGTGTGTAAATTATACTATGCCTGTTAAATAATTTAAACGAGCAAACCAAAATGATGTGCTAACGTATAAATTATAATCCCCCTTTAAGCTTTGATAATGCTTCTTTCCATTCAGGCGGAAGATATAAAGAATTGGGGTTGTGTAAAAATTTAAAAGGAGAATTGGGCGGAAATTCTTCTTTCATATGTATAACATTTTTGTAAAACGGCATTGATTCATTTTTTGCAATTAATTTGATATTGCCGTTGCAGCCGGATTCATCACTTCTTCTTTGCGCAATTTGTAAAAATCTTGTGCCGATATCTTTATAATAGGGAAGGTCTTTATTATGATAAGGCGTTCCGGGTTTTGAATAATTTCTTAGGTTGTCAACAAAAACATGGCTTGGATCAACCGGATATTCAAGTCTGTCATAATTTACGAATTTTTTTATCTTTATTTGGACTTCTCCGATAATTCTTTCAAAATCATCGTAAATTTTATATTCTTCTAAACCCATACCTGTTCTTTTGGATAGATTTAATAATGCTTCACCGCTGCCGTTACCCAGTCTGACTTTTAAGCGGCCTATAAATCCGTCGGCACAGTTTCCTATATTTGTTTTTGTTAAGAGGTTAAGCTGCTGCGTTCCTTTGAAGGTTGGGTTTGCTTTTTTTGAGGGCTGAGCGGAATAAATATTTTGTGAAAATCCGAGTGGTTTTATCATTGTGCTGTTTTTCCTTTTTTTTATATGAAAACAGCACATAATTTTATTTGTTATAAATTAAAAAAAATAATTATATTGTAAAGAAATATTAAGAATATTTTACAGGAAAAGCAATTTGATTCATCCGATTGTTTTTATATAAGTAAGGTTAGATAAAAAGTTTATATTTGGAGGTTGGTTATGACATACGGAGTCAATGCAATGGGAATGGGATTCCCTAACTATTTTTCGGCTCAAACATACCCATCAGGTGCGGCTAAACAATGGCTGAATCAGCAATTTATGAATAATTGGGGATTTGCAACAACTCCGGTTTATGACCTTCCGATGAATGTTAATATGGGCTATGCTTCCGGAATGACCTCTCCATATGCCGGAAGTATGAATTACGGTTCCGGATACGGATTGGGTTATGGCGGTGCTTTTATGATGCCAAGATACTCTAAAGCTTATTTAGATTATATTAATATGGATTATAAGGACAGACTTGCATATGATTATGACTATAATCAAACTGCAAGAGCATATGATCATTTAGAAAGTCGAAATGCAAAACAATATGCAGCTCTTGCCGATGGTGAAACCGGTAATATTTCATTTATGTGCCGCTCTTTACAAAATGCATTAGCTCAAGGTGATACAGACCAGGTTACAAGAGAATTTGAAAGATTGGTCGCTTCACTTAAAGGTTCTCATATCTATGATAAATTAAGAGCTGAAGGTGCTCATACTGAAGAACAAATAGATTTATGTATAAGAAATGCAGCTTTTGAACAATATATGGCCGCAACCGGCAGAGATTTGGCTACTGATATTTCTCAAAAATGTGACGGTGCTATTGCAAACGGATTCTTTAGTACGTTAACATTTGGACACGGTCAAAAATATTCTAAAGAAGAAATGATATCTAAACTTTACGGCAAAAAACCTCCGCAATCTACGGAAATTAAAAAGGCTGTCGGTAAACTCGGCGGTGTGGTAGCTTATGCGGGCGCCGGTGCATTAACATTAGGCTGGATTCCGGTAATCGGGCCATTACTCGGTGCAGGTATCGGTGCAGGTGTTGGTATCCTTGCTTCTATGGCTTAAATAATTTAATAAACCTCGATATAAACTAACCAAACCTAAGCTTCCGGATATCCGGAAGCTTTTTGCATGTTGATTAGTTATGTTGTTTTATTTATGATAAAAATAAACAGGAGAGAGGGAATAATGTCATTAGATGTATATTTGGGAATCGATGTCGGTTCTGTAACAACTAAATTAGCGCTGGTTGATGAGACAGGAAAATACATTGACAGCTATATGCTCAGAACAGCTGGCAAGCCTGTAATTGCCGTTCAATCAGGGATGAAAGAATTATATAAAAAGAAATTGTGTGAATATAATATACAAGGTGTCGGTACAACAGGAAGCGGGCGTAATCTTGCCGGTGCTCTTGTCGGTGCGGACGTTATAAAAAATGAAATTACGGCGCATGCTGTGGCTGCAAGTACTTACATTCCCGGTGTGCAAACTATTCTTGAAATCGGCGGTCAGGATAGCAAAATAATTATTTTACGTGATGGAATTGTTACTGACTTTGCAATGAATACAGTTTGTGCTGCTGGTACCGGAAGCTTTCTGGATCAACAGGCCAGCAGGCTGAATGTTCCTATTGAAAAATTTGGTGAAACAGCATTGAAATCGACCTCTCCGGCAAGAATTGCCGGAAGATGCGGAGTATTTGCAGAAAGTGATTTGATTCATAAACAGCAGCTTGGTTATCCTGTTGAAGATTTATTATATGGGCTTTGTCAGGCTCTTGTCAGAAATTATCTAAGCAATCTGGCTCTGGGAAAAGAATTGCTTCCTATCGTTACTTTCCAGGGCGGTGTTGCTACAAATTCGGGCATGGTAAAGGCATTTGAAGAAGCATTGAATACCAAAGTGGTTGTTCCTCAAAATCACCAGACTATGGGGGCTATTGGTGCAGCTCTGTTGGCAATGGAAAATCATCAATTTACTACGAATCCGACAAAATTTAAAGGCTGGGAAGTCGGTGAAATGCATTTCAATTCCATTACTAACCAGTGCGGTGATTGCTCTAACAGTTGCGAAGTTATTACTATTGTGGAAGGCGAATTGGAAGATAAACACCCTCAGAAAATAAAAGATATAAAAGGTAATATTATTGCACGCTGGGGCGGTACCTGCGGAAAATGGGATATTTCATAGACTTGTATACTGTTAATATTTAAGTTAATATATTATAAGCCGTGCTCCACGGGGACTTGGCGGATCTCTCGACCCGAACGCCTATGCGGGGTGAAGAGCCTGCCGTGAGGCTTTTATGGAGATGGAAAATTGAATAGCTATTGTTGATTGCTGGGATTTTTTCGGCGGAAGCAATCGAACCGTGTCAGAGCAGGAATGCAGCAGCACTAAGATTTAACTTTCGGGTGAGGAAATTTTCAGAGGTAGATAGATATTTTAAGGATTCATATTTATATTTGTCGAAAGGCAGTGGCACGGCTTTTTATTTTTTATTCCTTTGGTTTTTTCTTTTTATTAATATAACTTAATTAAGATTGTAAAATCTTTTTTCTCCTTAGGGCGATAGGGGGCATGGTCAATTGTAAAACTTATTTTACATTATATTTCTTGTAACAAAATTTTCCTCTTTGTATGATAATTATACGAACCACAGGAAGGAGTGATGGCACAGGGATTTGCACCAAGTCAGCGAGTTGGGATTTATGAAAACAAACGGACTTTGTGAAATCTGAATTAAGAAAAGGGAAGAGATATGCGTAGCTGCGTTGTAAAAAAGCTAAGTGAGATTTGTGGGGCTGTTAGCCTTGAGGAGATTGGGTTTAGATTTAATTTTAATTTTAATTGTTTTGTTTAAAAAGTTCTGTAAAATCAGAACTTTTTTAGTTTATTTGTTTTCAACATAAAGAAAAAGACCGCCTTACGGGGCGGTTTGAAATTTTCATCATGGAGAAAAGGAGTGGAAGAGAAAGTATAAAGAGAATTGGCTACACTTTTATTATTCCCAAATGTTATATATATTAAACATATATTTTGTATATAATTTACATTTGTTTACAATTACCATGCCCTTATCCGATTTGGTATTATAAAAGGATAGAAACGAGGGAATTATGGGACAAACAATTGCAGAAAAAATTATATCTAAACATGCCGGATATGATGTAAAAGCCGGTGAATTATGTATAGCCAAGGTTGATGTTGCAGCAGTTCAAGACGGCACAGGGCCTTTGATGGTGCAGGAGTTTAAGAAACTTGGTAAAAAAACACTGGCTAATCCATCTCGCAGTATTTTGTTTATTGACCATGCATCCCCCAGCCCTCGAAAAGAACTTTCAAATACTCATACCGTATTGAGAGAATTTGCAAAAGAGACCGGTGCCGTTATGTCAGATACGGGTGAGGGTGTGTGTCACCAGCGTCTTGTTGAGGATTATGTAAACCCCGGTGAAATATTGGTCGGTGCAGATTCTCATACTTGTACCTCCGGTGCTTTGGGTGCTTTTGCTACCGGAATGGGTTCTACTGATGTTGCTGTTGCAATGGCTTTGGGAAAAACCTGGCTAAAAGTTCCTTCAACTTATAAAATTGTCGTAGATGGTGAATTTTCTAAGGGTGTGTATGCTAAAGATTTGATACTGCACTTGATAGGCTTAATTGGTGCAGACGGTGCAACATATAGGGCACTTGAATTTAGCGGCAGTACTATTGAGAATATGAGCATGTCAGATAGATTTACTCTTGCCAACATGGCAGTTGAGGCGGGTGCTAAGGCCGGATTATTCTGTACTGATGAGAAAACAAAACGTTATTTAATCGAACACGGGAGAGCAGATAAATTTGTTGAGATAAAACCGGATTCAGATGCCGTGTACGAAAGAATTATACATATAGATGCAGCTAAACTGGAACCGACTGTATCTTGTCCTCATACTGTTGATAATACAAAGCTTGCAAAAGATTTATCAACTGTAAAGCTCAATCAGGTATTTATAGGAACTTGTACAAACGGTAGAATAGAAGATTTACGGATTGCTTCTAAAATTCTCAAAGGCAAGAAGGTTTATCCGGGACTGAGACTTATTGTTGTGCCTGCTTCAAGAGATATTTATTTACAAGCAATGGAAGAGGGTATTTTGAAAATATTTATAGAAGCCGGCGGACAAATACTCGGCCCGGGCTGCGGGCCTTGTGTGGGCGTGCATGCCGGAATTTTAGGAGACGGCGAAGTATGTCTGGCTACTCAAAATAGGAATTTTCAGGGAAGAATGGGGAATACAAAAGGTTTTATTTATCTCTCTTCTCCTGCGACTGCTGCGTGCAGTGCTATTAACGGATGTATCACCGATCCGAGAGTCTGCGAAGTATAGTTATGAAATTCAAGTATTGGGTTTTAATTTTTCTTTTGAGTGCAGTGCTTTTAGCTGCTTACAAACCGCCTGCAGGTACGAATGATATTGTGTTTTGGACATTGCAGCTCGGTACATTCGGCGATTATATGAATCCTATTATTCAGGAATTTGAACAGGCAAATCCCGGTGTAAAAATTAAGTGGATTGATGTTCCTTATTCTGAAGGTGAGAAGAGGACGCTTGCGTCTATTTTATCCAATAACCCGCCGGATTTGGTTAATTTAACTCCTGAATTTTCCAGTATTCTTGCTCAGAAGCAGGCTCTTTATTCTTTTGATTGCAATATGTTAAAGGATTATAATCCCCAGATTGTAAATTCATTAAAAAATAATTTCGGTAAATGTTATGCAGTGCCTTTTTATGCAACTTCTGCCGTGACATTTTATGATAAAAATCTTGTGAAAAAAGCGGGATTAAAAGAAATCCCAAAGACCTTTGATGATTTATTTTTAGTATCAGGGCAAATTAAGAAACTAACGGGCAAATATTCTAACATGCCGACATTGACTGAAAATGATACTTTGTTGAAAATATTGAATAAATATGAAATAAATAGTCCTGAATCTCTGACAACTGGAAATTCTATAAATATATTTCAGCAATATAAAAAACTATATGCGCAAAATCTTATTCCGAAAGAATCAATTACCCAAACTCATAGAGAAGCATTAGAGCAGTATATGTCCGGTCAGATTGTTTTTATCCAGTCCGGTGCTAATTTTTTAAATATGGTTAAGGATAATGCACCAAAAGTTTTTGATTCTACGGATGTTTCTTATCAGCTGACAGGTACAAGCGGAAAGTATGATGTTTCAATAATGAATCTTATTATTCCCGAACGTGCAAAAAATAAAGAAGCAGCTTTAAAATTTGCATTGTTTTTGACTAATAAAAAAAATCAAATTGAATTTGCAAAATTGACCACTATTTTGCCTGTTAATAATCTGGCATTAGAGGATAATTATTTTAATACTTACAATGAAGATGATGTTATTTCAAAAGCACGTTTTATTAGCTCAAAACAGTTAGCTAATCTTGAAACACAGCCTGTTGCGGGGCGTAACAGAAAAGAAATTTTGACTCTTTTGAATACATCTGTGCAGGAAATCTTATTAGGAAATTCTGATATAAATGAAGTTTTGCAAAAAACTGCTAAAATTTGGAAAGATTTGATGAATAATGACTGATTTAACGGTAAAAAATAATAAAATAGAATTAATAGAAATTGCTCCAAAATCTTGGGAAAAAACAATTCTTGTCATCGGAGTATTCCATGGGGATGAACCGGATGGAGAATTTCTTATAAAAACCTTTTTAGGACAAAAGAATGAAAATTTTAAAAACCGTATGATTTTTGTTCCGTGTCTAAATCCTGACGGAAAATATTTAAATACAAGGACTAATGCAAGAGGTGTGGACTTAAATCGTAATTTCCCCACAAAAAATTGGCAAGAATCTGAAGACAAAGATGAATATTATGGCGGCAGTTTTCCTGGCAGTGAAGCAGAAACTCAATTTATTACGGCAGTTATTGATAAATACACTCCTGATGCCATTTTGACTTTGCATTCGCCTTATAAAGTTGTAAATTTTGACGGGCCGGCTGAGGAACTGGCTGATAAAATCTCAAAATTGACTGGGTATCCGGTTCAGCGGGATATTGGATATCCTACTCCCGGCAGCTTTGGGACTTATTGCGGTATAGAAAGAAATATTCCGACTATCACTCTGGAGCTGCCAGAAAATGAAGAGCCGGAATATTTATGGTTATGTAATAAACCTGTATTTGAATATTTTGCTTTTATTTATTAGAATTCGTTGCATCCAAGGTTAAGACAGTAATACCGGACGGAGGTAAATCAACTTTAATCTGATTTTTTCCAATAATCGGAGATGTTGGAACTCTGAGCGGCATTATCATAGTTTTTTCATTTATGCCTCGAAAATGCACAATACCTGATTGATTGAATGTTAGGTCTTTATTTAATATGACAATGATTGTAGATTTTTTGTATGTTCTGCTGTAAGCAATAATTGATGGATTTGTAGTCTTTAAAAAGCATATATCAGCTTCATTGATTAACGGTGATGCCGAGAGTTTTATTCTGTTTGCAATTGCAAATTCTTCAAGGAGTTCGCCGTTATTGCCGCCCGGTTTTCTGGAAAAATTAAATATGTCCAGTTTTCCTTTGTGTACATAATATACGTTGTCATCTGTATATGTTTTTTTTGCTTTTTGATTTTCATATTTGTAGGTATATGCATCGCCTGTTTGGAATCCGTCTACAAAATATGTATTAACAGGAAGTGTAGCTTGCAGCCATATTAACTGGGTACTGTAGTTCTCTCTGCCTGTTACAATAGGGCTTACAATATCATGTGTTGCAAAACTTCCTATGACTGCTTTAGGTGCTCCGTATTTTTGTGGAAGTGATTTTATCATTTGAATTTGTTTTTCTAAATCTGCATAGGTTTTCCAGTCTTTGTAATTCATAAAGCTGCCGTAAAAACCGTCAAATCCGGCTTGTAAAAGTTTGTCGTACGGTGTAAAGTCTGCATTTTTTGCTATAGGTTCATTCCAGCTGTCAGAGGCTTCTGCAAGAAACAAAAATTGAGGATCTTTACTTTTTGCATATTTGATAAGCTGATTCCAAAATTCATAAGGCTTTGAGGATGCCGCATCAGCTCTTATTCCGTCAACATTTAATGACATTACCATATCTACATAATTTTTAAATAATTCATAAACTTCAGTGTTCAAACTTCCGTCAGCATTTTTAACTTTTAGCAGTCGGACGTCAGTCCAATCGGAAGGAACAATCGGCTGCTGGTTTTTGTCAGTTACAAAGTAATTAGGATGTGCAAGATACATATCATAAGAACCTGTGCTCGGTAAGTCAGCTATTACACGTATATTTCGTTTATGACATTCTGAAATAAAATTCTTTGCTTCTTCTTCTACGCTCAGATTGTTTGTTGTGTCATCCAATTGAGGGTTTATTTTAGAAAAATCAGACGCTGCATATAATGAACCGGCTGTTCCTATTGCTTTTATTTTTCCGACAGGTGTTATAGGAAGAAGATGTATTGTATTTATCCCTTGTTCTTTTAGTTCATCCAGTCTTTGTATTGCATTGACAAAGTTTCCTGTTGTCTCCCCTAGTTCAGGTTCTATGATATCGTTTTTATTAGTGTCTTTTGCATTAAATGTTCTTATATTTACTGCCAGAATAACAGCTCTGTTGGTTAAAAAGGTATCTTTCAAGTCGTTTACCCAGACGGTGCTGAAAGAAGGCATACCTAATAATAAAAATAATAAAGCAATAGTAATTTTTTTCATTATCTCTATCCCCAAATACTAAATTTTATAAGCTGTTTACAGCTCAATAAATATTATACACAAACCCATGTAGTCATTGCAACTAAATCTCAATTGAGTTATACTGGATAAGTATCAATTTATTTGGAGGCTATACATGCGCATTTACGTTAACGGTAGAAACATTGAAATTACTGACGCAATTAAAGCTTATGCAAAAGAAAAAATCGGTAAGGTTGTTAATCACTATGACCAGATTCAGGCAATAGACATTGTTTTGTCAGTTATAAAAAATCCCAGTGTTGCTCAAAGCCACACCGCTGAAGTTACATGTAAGTTTGTTACCGGTGCTGTCCATGTTGCGGAATCGGCTGAATCTATGTATGCCAGTATTGATTTAGTAGCCGATAAACTTGACAGACAGGTTAAGAAATTTAAAGACAAAAGTCTTAAACCGGCTAATAATGAATCTATAAGAACTTCTGCCGTTGTTGAAGAACCGTCTGAAGAAGTTTCTTCTGAAGCTTAATTTATTTTTATAATAAAAAAACGTCCTTTTTTAAGGGCGTTTTTTTATTTCATAATTATATTGCAGTCTTTATCCCAATATATATATTCTTCTATTCTTTCATTTGTCGCCATTGATACTGCAGTTTCTAAATCTAAAATATGATTTTGTACAAGAAGTTTGATTATGTCTGAAACAAACATTGTACTTCCTGCCATTGTTCCGTATTTATCGACGGCTAAGCCGTCTTTTAAAAATATTCTTTTCGAGCAGAATTCCATTTCCGATAAATCAGAGTGAGTGATGGGCAGAGCATCACTTATTAACCGGATTTTGCTTGGCGGTTTTAATTTAAATGTCAGTTTTAGTACATCTTTTTGTACATGTTTCATATCTGCTATTAGTTCTGCTGTTAAATTCTCATTCATTAATGCACTCACTGCTGTTGATTGCTTTTTATGTGAAAATTCACCCATTGCATTATACAAATGTGTAACCTGATTAACCGCTGACAAGTCTGTTGCAAGGCAGTGTCCCGCTGAAACTGTGATTGATTTTGATTTTAAATAATTGCATAATTCAAAATTTTCATCCAGTTCAGGCGCAATTGTGACAATTTTTATAATTTCATCTTCTAACAATTTGAAATTTTCAATATTTGGGCATAAAAGCTGCTTTTCATTATGTATTCCCCTTTTCTCAGGATTTAAAAAGCAGGCTTCCAGATGGATGCCTTGGAGTTTGGCATAATTAGCCGGTATTTTGTCTTTTGCTTTTTTTATTATTGTTATCTGACGCTTCAGGTTGTCCACTGTGTCAGTGGCCAGCGTCGGATAAAATTCGCAGACACCGAACTCTTTAATCCTTTTTGCAAAATAAATGATGCCATCTTCATCACAAGCGGCAAAATCAACACCAAAGCCCCCATGAATGTGCTGTTCAATAAGGGCTTTAGTTTTTGTTAATGTTGTTTGTTCAGAATTCATTAGATGAGTTCTTCCAATTCTTTTATTAGTTTTTGATTCTTATGTGCAAATTCGCTGCCACGAGCTTCAATTGCCATTTTTAGTATAAGCGGCAAGTTAAGAGCCGTGCCGTTTTTGCAGTTTTCAAAATAGATTTCTTCATAATTATCAGGCATTCTCAATGACCAGTTTTTGTCTCCTGATGTACCGGGTTTGTTATAGACATCTTTTATTCCGAAGAAATCAGTAAAGAAAACCTGAATATTTTCAGCTTTTGAAGCAAATATTTCTGCCAGCTTCACCTGCTGCAAATATACTGCATCATTTGTTAATTTTACGATAAGTTCGTCTTTTTGATGCTGGTCAAGCTCTGCAAACATGTCCTCTACAAGATTTTTGACATGCAAATATCCTATGTGGGTATGTATCATTTCATCTGCCCACATTGAAATCGGTTCATTATCATGCGTGCCGACCATCGCCCAGCTTCTTGCATCAATATTGCAGCATCTGTAGGGATGTAACGGTTTCTCAGGTTTTACAAACTGAGTCAGTCTCATACCTTGCAGGTCATATTCTCTCATAACTGATTCAACAGGGAAAGTCAGTGTTCCCAAGTCTTCGCAGACTATAGAATCTTTGTTCAATCCTTCTTCTTTTGCTGCAGCAATAACAATTTTTTCTATCATTGCTCCGTATTTTTTGATTTGTTCATGTGTAAGCTGTTTCACACGTTTTTCTTTATCTGAACCCAGTTCCATATTCAAATCTTCAAGTTTTGCAATTGCAAATTTTGAAAGTTCGGGATGTTCAGGAGAAGAGTACAGTCTTCCTGCACCGTTTTCAGGCATAGGATTTTTGCCTGCTTTATATACCCAAGGATCAATTAGTCCGACTATATGGTCGATTCTTACACCGCCGGGATTTTCTTTAAACATCTTTTTGTATAATTGTTTTAATAAAAGACCTGCTTCTCCTAATGAGCCGTCTTCATTAAACATTTTTTCAGGGTTTACGACAGGGAATCCCCATGCCTGACCGGTTTTTGAAAAATAATCAGGCGGGCACCCGAGCATCCATCCTTCTAAAAACAGGGATTGGTATGCCCAGCTGTCTCTGTCTGAGAAAGCGACCTGTCTGTCTGCTATCATTTTTATGTTGTGTTTTAATGCATATTTTTTTGTTGATTCGTTTTGTTTGCTTATTAAAAACTGGCAGAATGAATAGTAGTCAATTTCCTGTCCGTATTTTAGTTTTAATTCTTTTTGGCGTAAGAAGCTGTTTTTCTTTTCTTCTTCCGTTTTAGGGTTAAACAGTTTTTTATCTGTTTCATTTTTCCACATTGGCCAGTAATCATTTTGATGTTCTATTATAAGTGCTTCATACAGAGCATCTTTTTCAAGCCAGCTTTCATTGTCTTTTTTGTATTTTTCGAATTCTTTATTCAGCTTTTTATCTGAAAGTTTAAGAAAATTTTTGTAAGCTTCTCTTAAAGCGTCGTCCTGAGCATTAAAAATATAAGAATATGCTGTTTTATTTATATTTTTATTCGGATTTTCCCGGCATATTTTGTCATAGGTTTCTTTTGACAAAATACATTTCCATTCTTTTGTTGTAAGCTGTTCAAGGTCTATAAAAAGCGGATT
>CASDVD010000052.1 GCA_949284155.1 uncultured bacterium
CCTGGTGGCGGAATCGGTAGACGCGTCGGACTTAAAATCCGATTAGGCTCACCCCTAGTGCCAGTTCAAGTCTGGCTCAGGGCACCATTTAAAAGAGGTTCAATTGAACCTCTTTTTTAGTATAATGATTATTTCCTTATTCCTCTTAACACTCTTTTTTATTTCCTTTTGTAAGCGAAACATTGTATAATTTATTTTATGAATGATGATGAAAGAATAGAAGAATTAAGTGAACTTGTTCTTAAAGATATAACAAACTTTCAAGCGAGAAGAGAACTGGTCATAGAGTTAATGGACAAAGGTTACAATGAAGAAGCGCTGAAGCATCTTTATTTTCTTTTAAAAACTTTTCCTGAAGATTCAAGACTGCATTACAATGCCGGTATAGTACTGGAGAACCTAAAAAAATTTGATAAGGCAATTATCTCGTATAAAAACGCACTAAAATATCAGCCGGATGAAACAGATTTCTTGTACAATCTCGGATACGCCTATCTTCAGGTGGGAAATTATGATGAAGCATTGCCTTGTTTTAAAAAAGTGCTGGAATCAGAACCTGATGATGCAAACAGTTATTTTAATATGGGTTATATTTTTTCAAAGAAAAAAGAGCATGAACTTGCGATTAATTGCCTGGAAAAAGCAATACAGCTTAACAATGAAGATTATTTAGCATATTTTTACTTAGGATACGAAAATAGCTGTATCGGAAATGAAGAATGCGCTATTGATTTTTATAATAAAGTGCTTGAACTTCGTCCGGATTACAGCTGGGCATATTTTAATCTGGCGGCTATTGCTTTTAAAAACGGAATAACGGAAGAGGCTATTCATTACTTAAATAAAACGCTGGAATACAACCCCAAAGATAATGAAGCAGTAATTATATTTGCAAAAATTATGGCCCAAAATCATCAGCTTGATTCTGCATTAGATATACTTCAAAAAGCCGTTAATAATAATCCCTACGATGGAAATCTAAATTATGCACTGGCCAGACTCCATAAAGAAATGGATAATACAGAAATGTATGCATATTTTCTAAAAGAAGCACTTAACAATCATGAAACACTTTCTTTTGACATAAAATATCTGCAAAAGGAATATGAACAGCTTCAAAAATAGGATTTATGCTGCTAAGAGGCCTTTTAATTTTGCATTAATTTCAGCTCTTTTAGCTTTTAAAACTCTATCGCCGATAGCAATCATTAATTCTGAAAAACCTGATTTTTTCAAAACATCCATAGCCTCTTCATGGCTACGTGCTTTTTTATAGGGACGTTCTTCCGTCATAGCAGAGTAGATATCAGCCATTCTGAGAATTTGGGCAAGTTTGCTTTTAGAATTAGGATTGTGATGGTCACGCACCGCTTCGGCGACAGGTATACCATATCCGAGAGCCTTCATAATCTCATATCCCAAATAAGCATGGTGATTAACTATTTTACGCTCATCAGGCGTTAACGCACCATTTTTATTTAAATAAGTAGAAGGAATTAAAACCTTACCTATATCATGAAAAGCTGCAGCCAGCTCAAGATTCTTTTTTTCTGCTTCAGTACACAACATCTCATCTGCAATAGCAAGTGAAAAAACTACTGTATCAGAGATGTGGCCTTTTTTTATGGTTTCAAGATTTTTGTAATTAAATATCATTGTACTCCTCGATATTCTATCTCATCTAATATCTGTCTGAATTGCGGACTCATTTCATAGAGTTGATTTATAGTATCAACCAACTCCGCTTCTGAGGGTATCTGCCCCAGTGCCGTCTTCTTTGGCATTAACGAAGCCAGAAACTTTCCTAATACTATTTTCTTTTCTTTTTCAACCGGATTATCTGTGCCAAACCTATCAGAGCTTAAAGGCGCCAGTTTTTCCAGATTTAGCTGTTCTTTTTGATTAAGAAGCGCTTTAAGACCTGGTGAAAAGGCAAAAATATTTGACCCTTTAGAATCCTTTGTCTTTCCTTTAAAACTATCGTCAGGAAGGTTTGGATCCTGATTAAAAAGACCAAAGTTTACTTTTTTATCTGCATAGCCTTTTAACTGCTCTGCAAGAAAAGGATTTATTTTATTGTAATCTATAGTCTTTACCGCTGAGGAGTCAACAGGAGCTGAACTGCCTGACTGCAGATTGACTTTATCTAATTTCGTCAAAACTAAATATTCCTTTTTCCTTCGGTTCCTTATAATAATTAAAAAAATTTTTTCATTAGAATTTCTTAATTTTTATAAGTTTTTAACATTTGTTTACATTTAATAAACAATCGGCATAAATATAAAATAATTGACATGTTTTTTATGTTATAATTTTCTACAAAAAACACATATAAATATAAAAAATACAAAATAAAGGAGTCTACATGGAAGATTATCTAAAAAGGGTTTTAGAAGAAACCACAAAAAAAAATTGTTCAGAACCTGAATTTTTACAAGCGGTAGGTGAGGTTCTCTGTTCTATTTCACCGGTCGTAAAAAAACATGAAACAGAATATGAAAAAACTGCTTTTATTGAACGTTTAGTCGAACCGGAAAGAATTATTTCATTCAGGGTTCCCTGGACGGATGATAACGGACAAGTCCATGTAAACAGAGGATTCAGAGTACAATTTAACGGTTCTATAGGCCCTTATAAAGGCGGTCTGAGATTCCATCCCAGCGTAAATCAAAGTATAATGAAATTTTTAGCATTTGAACAAGTATTCAAAAATGCCTTGACAGGGTTGCCTATAGGCGGCGGAAAAGGCGGCAGCGACTTTAATCCTAAAGGTAAATCTGACGCTGAAATAATGCGTTTCTGCCAAAGTTTTATGAATGAGCTTCAAAAATATATAGGCCATGATATTGATGTTCCGGCCGGAGATATCGGCGTTGGTGCAAGAGAAATCGGATATCTGTTCGGACAATACAGAAAAATAAGAAATACATATGAAGCCGGAGTATTAACAGGTAAAGGACTTGAATACGGCGGTTCGCTTGCAAGAACAGAAGCAACAGGTTACGGATTAATTTACTTTATGAGAGAAATGCTTAAAGCTAACGGCAAAGATTTAAGCGGAAAAACAATTGTTATATCCGGTTCCGGAAATGTCGCTATATATGCCTGCCAAAAAGCTCAGGAATACGGGGCTAAAGTTGTTGCAATGAGTGACTCAAACGGTGTTGTTTATGATAAAGACGGCATAAAACTCGGCATCATCAAAAAAATAAAAGAAGAGCAAAGATTAAGAATAAAAGAATATATCAAAGAAGTTCCGACTGCAGAATATATTGACTCAGAGGGTAAAGATTATTCGCCGATTTGGGACATCAAAGCAGACATAGCTCTTCCTTGTGCAACACAAAATGAAATTAATCTGCAAGCTGCAAAAGCACTGGTAGCAAACGGGGTCTTTGCAGTCGGTGAAGGAGCAAATATGCCAACTTCAATGGAGGCAATTAACTACTTCTTAAATAACAATATCTTAGTTGCGCCGGCTAAAGCAGCAAATGCGGGCGGGGTTGCAACATCCGCACTTGAAATGAGCCAAAACAGCATGAGATATTTTTGGACTTTTGAAGAGGTGGATAAAAAACTAAATAATATAATGGTAAATATATTTAACTCCTGCCAGGCTGCAGCAAAAGAATATGGATTAGGAACAAATTATGTAGCCGGAGCCAATATTGCAGCATTCAGAAAAATAGCAAAAGCTATGCGTGCACAGGGTATAATTTAGTATAAATTAGTATAAATAAATATTGTAAGTATAAGCTAAAATAAAAAACAGCAAAGTCAAAAGACTCTGCTGTTTTTTTATTAGTCTTATATAACTTTATCAAATTTTACACGACCTTTTTTTAAATAATTTTCGGCCAAGTTATCAAG
>CASDVD010000053.1 GCA_949284155.1 uncultured bacterium
CTGAAAACTTTTTGGGCCTGAGTTGTTATTTTTAGTGCGGTTTTAATTTCATCAGGTGTTGCCAGAGGCGCTGCTTGAAGACAGCGGGCTTTTCCAAGGTCGCTGCAAGCATAATTTTTTAGCAGGTCAAGGACTTTGTCAAATTCAATCGTTTTCAGTGCTTTTTCATTCATAGTGTGATTATAACAGAAAAAAAGGTGCTGTTTACTGTTATGAGGATTATTGCGTAATCACCGGAATTATTATAAAATTGCAGAAAGAAACGGAGCGAAACATTATGACTTATAATATGAAACCTACAACAAATTTGGAAAAAGAACTTTTTGATGCGGTTGAAACAAAGACTCCGCAGTATATTAAAGAAAATAAACTTATTGATTTGGATAATAAAAACGAATTTGTGTTTACTTTGAAAAAAGAGCACCTTGATCCGTATGATGAGCAAAAAAATCCTGAGGGTTTGAATCTCAAAGAATGGCTTGATTCGTATGCAAAAGAAGCGGAAGTTTCCACTGCGGGAATAAGAGGCCCTCAAAATATTTTGTATCCTTATGATACCAGGTTTCCTATTAATATGGTTGGTATAATGCTTGCCACAGAAGCGAAGGCTCTTGTTGCGCAAGAGACCTATCGGGGTGCAGAGCTCGTAAAACTTGCAGGCAGTGAAGTGCGTTATAATTCAAAAGATTTTTTAGAGCTTATAGCCAGAATACAAGCTGCACACGGAATAAAAACACTTGTCCCGAAGGACAGAAAAACAATACCTATTTGGATGGCATCATTTTTAGCTTTTAAACTTGATTTGCTCGGTGGTGAATATATTACGTCAAGCCATGGAATCTCCGTAAAAAATGCTACAAAAGACCTTAATTCTCAAGGCAGCCAGTACCTGCCGGAAGAATCCATGCAGTTTGTAAATAAAATAAGATGGATATTTGAACAGGCAGAAAAAAACGGTCAATATGAGATAAGGCTTGCTGCTAATGACTGTCCCTTGATTGATGAATCTTTGATGGAAAAACTCGATGACGGAGTCAGTCTGTATAAACAGTATTTGCTGGATGGAGTGGCAAAAGATGCAAATTTGAATCTCATTAAAGAGCTTAATGAAAAAATTGTAATAGAAAATGTTGGTGGCTCTGCGTATCGTACTTTAAGCCGTATATTACAATCTTTGGGTATTGAAAAACATTTTGACTGGCTGAATATTGAAGAGGATCCTTTTTTCCATTCTATAGGTAAGTATGCAGTTGACCCAAAAGGGAACAAAACCTTCTATGATTATTCTGTGGACGCTACTGTAATATCCAAGAATGAACAAGGTCAGTCTTGGTTTCCGGTTATTAAATCAATGCATTATGATGAAAAACTCAGGGATTATCCTGTCTCAACCGTTGTTTTAATAACTGATCCTGACCATGACAGGTTGACGATTACCCAGATTGAAAGTGCTGAAAAAAAAGATTATCTGGAAAAATTGGGTGTGGATTATGTAGAGATTGATGAAAACAGGATTTTAACTGTTTTTACTGCAAATCAATCATTCCTTTTAATAATGGATTTCTGGGCAGAACAGTTAAGAAAAGAAAATTTATTCGACAGACATCCGAGATTTATAATCAAAACGACTGCATCTGCACGTTCCTGGGATGAATGGGCAAAGAGAAATAATATAAAAGTAGTGAATGTTCCTGTCGGATTTAAAGAAATTGCCAATATAATGAAAAAAGTTGAAAAACAAATCCTTGATAATCCTGAAAAAGATGTAATTATTACTGATATATTTAATAATGATGTAAATCTCGGAAAAAATCCAAAATTGATTTTTGCGGGTGAAGAATCAGGCGGAATGATAATCGGCTCGGAATCTTTAATTGAGTCGCTTGCCGGCAGAAAAGCTGTCGCAATGAGAGAAAAAAGCGCAACAGAGGCCATAGTTGTAGCTTCTGCCTTGACTTCTTTTCTGAGCAAACAGGGATTGACTCTTTCTGAGTATTTGAATAATGTTTTTGAAAAGAATAATATTATTTCCAAGTTTGATATCAGAGAAGATATTGCTTATTACAATGAAAGTGAGCCGGATATTGAAAAATTGAAAAATGATAAAAAAGCCGGTGAAGCAAAGCGTACAAAGAATGATTTATTCTATCTTACTCTTGCTGTTTCAAAAGCTGAGAATAAAATTACTTTAGAACAAATAAAAGAAATATTATCTTCAACCTTCGAGACATTGGACTTTAACAATCTTATTGATGTAAAATTTGTCGGTGACGGTACATATATGGAATTTGAAGATAAATTTATTGAAATACGTCCGTCGGGAACTGACGCAAAGACAAAAGCCTATGGAGCAGGTTCGGACAAAGAAGATATTAAGAACTTTGCAAAAATCATGGGGAATTATTCCGGTGATTTAAACGATGTCTATAAAAAATATATTGACTTGAAGCTGTATGAAAGGGCCAAGAGTGATTCATTGGATTCATATGCAAGGTTTACAGAAAAAGATGCAAATAATACGCCTTTTCAAATTCCTGATTATTCAAAAACTCTGGGTGCTATTTAACAAAATATTTGCAGCTTTTGTCATTGCTGTCAATATATCCGTCATGATCATTGTCGACACCGTCAAAGCAAGAATTGATTGAGTCGTATGATTCTGCCTGCGGGTTTTTATAGAGCCATTTTTCAGGTATTGCAGACCAGAGATACAAAAATTGTCTTTTGAAATTTTCAGTTAATTTTGTATTTTCTATGATAATTACATTTTCATCATTGTATGCTTCTCCGGATTTTGAAAAATTCATTGAGCCTATTATTGTATATTTGTCATCAATAAGAATGGATTTCATATGCATTTTCCCTGCTCTGTTTTCTGTTTTTACCTTTATTCCGGCGGTTCTGATTAATTTTATCGGAGAGTATTTATTGCTTGCTCCTGTTGCATCTGAAATTATTCTAACATCCACGCCTCGTTGTTTTGCGAGCATAAGCTCTGTAATTAAGCTTTTATGCGTTATTACAAAAACCGGTATGTAGATATATTTTTTTGCATTTTTTATATACGGTATTATTTTATTTTCAATAATTTTATCTTGCGGCGAAAAGTATACAGATACTTTAGATTGCTGCAGCGATATAAATTCAGGATTATTTAGTTTTGATTTCTTTTTATGGAAGTATCCTTTATACATTTGTTCAAATTCTTGTTTATATATTTTTGCAATATCTTTTGATTTTATTAGTAAAACGGTATTAGCGTTAAAGCCAGACATGTCTGTGCCGCTAATATTTGCGGAACCTGTCCAGAGTGTTTCATTATCAAAGATGAAAAACTTATTGTGCATAATAATATTGGAAAATTTTCCCGGTGCATCTTTTGATGTTTGGTCTGCCCGTGAATCGGTAAGAATTTTTGTTAGAGGCAAAGTATCTTTATAGCTGCTGTTTGTTTTGTTGTCCAGGTCATATACCCATCGTATTTTTACGCCCCGTTGTTTTGCTTTTTTCAGAGCATTTATTATTTGGGGCTGGCTTTCTATACCATAGATGGCAAAGTCAATTTCGGATTTTGCATTATTAATTTGTCGAAGCAGTGATTGGCAGGCCGTAACTACGCATTTATCCGACGGATAATAGTATTTTGTGAAATCATTGATATACATTTCTATAAATTTGTCGGAATATACCGGATTATATTTTTCAAATTCTATTTTCGGGTATTTGGTAAATTTTTCAGCTCGTTTTGTTGCATAACAATAGTTACATTTTTTCGTTTCTGTTTTTATCTCGGAAAGAGGAATCAATATTATGTTTCTGTTTAAATTTGCGAATTTGCAATCTAATTTATGTAATTTTTTTGAATATGGATTATAAGCGGTAAGATTGAGTTTATCTGCCTCTTTCAATCTCATTTTGATAATTTCCATATCCGGATTTTTATAGCCGGATTCTTTAAATGCTTCGTTAACCAGTGCCAGGCCTTTTTTCAGCAGAAGTTCAGCATAATCTTGATTGTTAAGATATATAGTGATTAGTCTCTTTTTGCCGTCAAATTTCAGAGTAACTTTTTTATTAAGCAGTTGTTTTTTAGCAAATTCATCTGCAAGATATTCTAATTTTGCTGATTCAATATTTGATGTGTAAGGAGTTTTGACTCCTTTTATAAAACTTCTTACTGCATACATTTCAACAAGTTCATCATTGTCGGGTTTTTTATTCTTATTAAAATCAACATAAAATTCATTTGCTGATTTAACCTTTACGATTTTTAAATCGTGCTGTTCAGGTTTGAATAAAATTGCAATAAAAATGAAGATAAAAATTAAAAATAATATTGCAAAAATTTTTTTCATAACTTCCTGACTTTTTGAATCCGATAAGGCAATTATAATATAAAATATATAAAGTAGTTGCTAAGCCGGCTAAATATGCTTAGAATATCATTATGAAAAAAGTTTATGCATATGCCCACACACACTGGGACAGAGAGTGGTATAGAGAGTTTGAAGAGTTCAGGGTCAGACTTGTTGAAGTGTTTGATGATATACTTTTAAAGCTCGAAAAAAGGCAGATTAACAGTTTTTATTTTGACGGTCAGACTGCTGCACTTGAAGATTATTTGGCAATAAGGCCTGAAAAAGAAGAGTTAGTTAAAAGTTTTATTTCTGAAAAAAGATTGTTTATCGGGCCTTATTACTGTTCTACGGATAGCTTTTTGGTCGATTCTGAAGCATTAATACGAAATTTGCAGATTGGGATTAACTATTCCAAACAATTCGGGTGCAGTGATTTTATTGCATATCATGCCGATACATTCGGACATAGTGCCTATATACCTGAAATCGTTAAATATTTTGGTATTGAGCATGGTATATTCTGGAGGGGGGGCGGAACTCTTCCTTCTGAAATTATATTTAACGGGTTGAAATCTGTTTATCTGATTCAGGGCTATTTTCAGGATTTCTTTTCTCTTGCTGCCGGGCCTGAAAAAAAAGCAGAATTGCTGCAAAAAACCTTAGATAAAATTGCTTCATACAGCTCTGATATACTGCTGCTGCCATTGGGTGCGGATCATCTGGCATGTGCGGATGAGCTTGAAGAACAGATAAAAAAAGTGAATGAATATTTATCCGGATATGAGATTATTCTGACAACGCCGTTTCAATATTTGAACGATGTTGATTTTCAAAAGACTGTGGATTTTGAACTGCGGGATAACAGCAGAAATTTCATCTTGCCGGGTATATATTCGTCACGTCCTGATTTGAAGAAAAATAATGCTGTTTTGCAATGGCAATTGTCAAGAGTGATTGAGCCGGCATGCACTATTTTTTATGCTTTAAATAAGACAAAAAATTTCCAAAGCGAGATAGACTACGCATACAAAACACTCATAAAAAATCACGCCCATGACAGCATATACGGCTGCAGCACAGATGCAGTGCATTCTGAAAATAATCTTCGCTTCAAAAAAACAGACCAGGTAATAAATGCACTGAAAAATACGCTTATTCGTGATATTTCCAACGGAGATGATTTAAAAGTTTTGAATCTTTCAAATTTTCCGTTTTCAGGTGCTGTTAAAATAAAAACGGAAAAAAGACTTAATGCACAGTTGATTTCTAAATCAAAAGGTTTTCCTTTAAGAAAATTATACGATATAGCACAGATTCCGGTGACGGAAGATTATACGGATATATACGAATATCTTATATATGCAGATAGTGCAGCTCCTTTTTCTGCGACCCGGGTCTTTGCGGGGAATAATAAAGAAACACTGGTTGTAACAGATACTTCAATTGAAAATAACAAACTGAAATTATATATCCAAAATAATGAAATTTGCATTTTTGATAAGTTTGCAGGGAAAGAATATAAAAATGTTCTGAATTTCATAGACAGAGCTGATATAGGAGACAGCTATAATTTTGGAGCATTAAAAGATGATAAGTTATTAACAGCACAGCTCTGCTCTTCAAAAGTAATTGAAACAGGCCCGTACAGAGGAGCGCTGAAGCTGGGATTTATCCTGAATATTCCTGCAGCGTCATCAAGTTCCGGCCGTTCAAAAAAAATATTTAAACATTCTATGGAGCTTATTGTTAAGCTTGAACATGAAGGAGAATATTTTGAATTTGAACTGAACTGGGAAAATAAGTCTAAGAATCATATTTTACAGGCCTGTTTTAATTTGGATAAACCGGTAACAGAAACTGTTTCAGATAATTTAACAGGTACTGTTAAAAGAACTTTTGATCCTGCATATGATATATATAAAAATATTCCGGCCCAAGTGGGAATAGAGCTGAAATATAATATTGCTCCTTTGCAAAAATTTGTTTGTGCACAGGATTTATCAGTAATTACCGAGGGCATTAATGAATATGAGGTATTTGAAAATTCATTGAGATTGACTTTATTAAGAGCCACAGGAGTTATATCAAATCCTAAAAATCCTACCAGAGGCACCCCTGCCGGTCCTCCTCTGCCAACTCCGGATTTGCAGATGTTGACTAAGTTGAGTGCAAGATTTGCGCTCTCTCTCAATAAGAATATATATGATGTCAAAAGACTTTCTGAAAAGTTTTATAATCCGGCAATTGCATTTTGTTCCGATATTCATTTTGATACTTTATTCTTTACCGGAAATAAAAATATTTTAATTAATGCAGTAAAACTTGATAGCAAAGGAAATATAGTATTGCGGCTTATGAACTATTCACAAGAAGAGCAAATGTGTAAATTTTCGACTTCATTTCCGTATAAAAGACTGGAACTTGCTGATGCAATGGAAAATTCTCAAAAGGAATATGAACATTTTAAAATGAAGCCTAATTCACTTGCATCAATAAAAATTGTTGTCTAACGATACATTGCCTGCTCAAATTCGTGATAAACCGCCTGAGTATAATTTCTGGCATGCCCGGCTGTGCTGAATACTCCGTCCCAATGCCTTTCGCATTCAGTCCAGGCATCTGAGCCTCTCATTTGATGAGGATGTTCCATTGTTTCATGAGTATTTATATAAGGGGAAAGCGGGAATATGTCATGGATTTGCATAAAGGTCGGCAGTTTGTTATTTATATGGTCATATCCGAAAAGATTTGATTTCAATCTGTGGATGCGCTGTTCATAATTCATTCCGCCGTAATCGTTATCATTGGAAACTTCCGGCCCTGCTGCATACTCTCTGTTATAAGATTGTTTTCTTGTTTCCCATAGTACGCTGTTTATGTCGTCTGCCCGTCCCCAATCAGTACCGGCAGTGAATCCCATTTCTTTGTATTGATAATCATCTGTACATTTTTCACCGATGAAGGAAATATCTGTCCTTCCCGTTTTACAGCGAATTTTATTAAGTATATATGCCATTTGGGCCTTATTTGGAACATCTCCTATTCCTGAATATCCGTTCATATCAATAATATGTTTTCCGCTGTCAAAATAAATCGCATCAAATCCAAGTTCTATAGCCCAGGTGCAAGCATCAATATAAGCTTTTTCATGATGATACCAGTCGAATGCTTGCCCGTGTACTCTTAATTGGCCGGCAGATAGGGGCATTCTTATTCCTGTTTTAAATCCCATTAGGTGAGCCAAGTCATTAAAGGCTTTAACCTGTTCATCTTCTCCCATCTTTCCGTATAATCCCGGAACTGTTAAGTTTTTGCTTATACCTTCGTGCAAATTTGCGCAGTATAAACCCGTATCATTTGTAGTTCCGTCTCCGTATATAGTCGGATACAACTGTGAAATAATAATACAATTTGCAAAATTCTTTGCTGACGGAGGTATTGCAGTGAGCAGTTTTAATACACCAAACAGTCCTTCAGAGATAGTTCCGTTTTCGTACTTTGCAACGAGTCTCGGGTTTATTTCAATATAATTTGCGTGTCTGCCCCATTTATCACTTTCATACCCTCCGATTTTTGGAGAAGGAATGTAAGAAGGTATTCCGGGATATTGCATTGGAGGTTTTGTTAGAGTGCAAATGGATTGTATTGTTTGTTCAAGAGAACGTTTCAGTATATCGTTGGGGTACGCATTTACCCATTTTTTATTACCTACCTGATAAAGATGCTCTTTAGTCCAGTTGTCTTCATATATATCATTGCGCCCCGTTATATTCCAGAATAACTTTTTTGCGGGCTGATGGTCTCCGTAATATCCCTTAAAATTTATTAGGGTTTTATTAATGTTAGAAAGTCCCGTATCAAACATACTAAAGTTGTTTTGAGACGGAATTGTTTCATTTGTATCATTTCTTCTTTTTCCGGAAGTTGAGACAAAAAATTTTCTGCCGGAAACGGCAGGCATGATTTTAATAGTACCAGACGTCATATTAGCATTAAAGCATAAACAAATTAATTTTTGTCAGTTATGTAAATTTTGCTTTTGTTCTGTTGACGATGTTTATTACTTGGGTTTAAATGGTTATTGTAATAGAAAAGTTGGATTTAGAGGTGATATTTATGAAAAGAGCTTTAACTTTATTAATGCTTGTTGCAATGCTTAGCTGGAGCGGCTCTGTTGCATTGGCTGGAACACATGGTGTTGATCGTCAGGTTACAGGTAAATCAATTGCCGGCGGATTGGCGTCTTTATTAATTTGGCCCGGAATTGGCCAGATTGTTAATGATCAAAAAACAGATAAAGTTGTTACTCACGCACTTTTAGGGTTAACAGGAATATTTCGTTTCTGGTCATGCTATGACGGTATTGCTAACAGAAACGGCGGAGTCTGGAATAACAGAATATAATTTTTTTGAAAGATGCTGCGTTTAAATCAAAAGTGCAGATATTAGTTCTGTTACAATAAAAAACTCTCCCGAAGGAAAATCCTTCGGGATTTTTTATTATACAATTCAAGCATTAAGATGAAGTTTGAATATATTAGCAGTGCTAAAATTTATAGTATGGGTACGATGAAAAAGATTTTTACACTGCTGTTAATATTTTTTGTTTTTCCTATGTGGACGCCTGCTGAGGATTTTGTTGACGATTCAATAGACAGTGCCATAAAAACAAAATATAATACAAAAAAAATTGAAGATGACTTGCTTCCGGCTCTGCCTGAAGAACTGCCGGTATTTGAAGATAATGTATTTTCTCCTTCAACGGAACCTTCTGTTGTTCTGCCCGAAAAAAAACAGGTACAACCTTCAATGAGCAATACAACACCTTATGTTTCAAATGCTGCTAAGACCTCAGCCGTATTAAACAGCGGGAAAAAATTCAGGGTAAAACTTCAAAATGCTGTGTCGGACAGGACTCCGCCTGGCACACGATTAACTTTTGTTACACAATATCCGGAAACATTTAGATATATTACGATTCCTGCGGGAACAATTTTTAAAGGCAGAGTAAAAGATTCTCACCCTCCGTATTTGAGCGGCAATGGCGGGTTAATTGTCATCGAAGTTAATGAGATTATATATAAAGGTGCGTCTTATGAGGTTGATGCGAAGATTAGTGTCGCAGACGGCAAAAAGATTTTCTTTAATAATATCAAAGGGAAGCGCAAGTTTATGAAAAACATGTGGAATTCTACATCTTTTGGCAGCAAGTTTATGAAAAAGATGTGGAAAACTACATGCTCATCCTTAAGTAAAGGCGGTTTAGATATCATTGTTGCTCCGTTTTCGTTTGCTCTGGGTGCGGTGGTATATGCAGGCAATGTAGCTGCATCGCCGGTTTTGGCGCTGTTTTCAAAAGGAGGCTCAATTTCTATACCTGCAAATTCCAGGTTTGTTATTCAGCTTGAAAAAGATGCTGTGGTTTTAAAATAATTCAAAGATTTTTATAAAAAATTTTATATTTTAAATTTAAATACCCCCCTGTAGCTCTTGTGTAATGCCAGGTTTACATTTCTTAATTTTTTATGAAATAAAAGTATTGACATTTTTTTTTGTGATGTCATAATAAAAGAGTAAGGTTTAAGTGTAGTCGAAACACTAAATAACATTTAATAACCCCGAACACATATAAACTCCTAAATAATAAACACAAAAGAGACCATTAGGATGCAGAAAACAAACCACTCAA